>NUMR01000072.1:2500-4675 GCA_002578045.1 Bacillus cereus | reverse complement strand
TATATTCCTTCAAAACTAGATAACATTGCTACATATTATATGGTTAAGTCCTCGATCTATTAGTATTCGTCAGCTCCACATGTCACCATGCTTCCACCTCGAACCTATCAACCTGATCATCTTTCAGGGATCTTACTAGCTTACGCTATGGGAAATCTCATCTTGAGGGGGGCTTCATGCTTAGATGCTTTCAGCACTTATCCCTTCCGCACATAGCTACCCAGCTATGCCCTTGGCAGAACAACTGGTACACCAGCGGTGCGTCCATCCCGGTCCTCTCGTACTAAGGACAGCTCCTCTCAAATTTCCTACGCCCACGACGGATAGGGACCGAACTGTCTCACGACGTTCTGAACCCAGCTCGCGTACCGCTTTAATGGGCGAACAGCCCAACCCTTGGGACCGACTACAGCCCCAGGATGCGATGAGCCGACATCGAGGTGCCAAACCTCCCCGTCGATGTGGACTCTTGGGGGAGATAAGCCTGTTATCCCCGGGGTAGCTTTTATCCGTTGAGCGATGGCCCTTCCATGCGGAACCACCGGATCACTAAGCCCGACTTTCGTCCCTGCTCGACTTGTAGGTCTCGCAGTCAAGCTCCCTTATGCCTTTGCACTCTACGAATGATTTCCAACCATTCTGAGGGAACCTTTGGGCGCCTCCGTTACACTTTAGGAGGCGACCGCCCCAGTCAAACTGCCCACCTGACACTGTCTCCCGGGTCGATAAGACCCGTAGGTTAGAATTTCAATACAGTCAGGGCGGTATCCCACCAGCGCCTCCACCGAAGCTAGCGCTCCGGTTTCAAAGGCTCCCGCCTATCCTGTACAAACTGTACCAAAATTCAATATCAGGCTACAGTAAAGCTCCACGGGGTCTTTCCGTCCTGTCGCGGGTAACCTGCATCTTCACAGGTACTATAATTTCACCGAGTCTCTGGTTGAGACAGTGCCCAAATCGTTACACCTTTCGTGCGGGTCGGAACTTACCCGACAAGGAATTTCGCTACCTTAGGACCGTTATAGTTACGGCCGCCGTTTACTGGGGCTTCAGTTCAGAGCTTCGCTTACGCTAACCCCTCTCCTTAACCTTCCAGCACCGGGCAGGTGTCAGCCCCTATACTTCGCCTTACGGCTTCGCAGAGACCTGTGTTTTTGCTAAACAGTCGCTTGGGCCTATTCACTGCGGCTTTCCGTTAAGAAAGCACCCCTTCTCCCGAAGTTACGGGGTCATTTTGCCGAGTTCCTTAACCAGAGTTCTCTCGCACACCTTAGGATTCTCTCCTCGCCTACCTGTGTCGGTTTGCGGTACAGGCACCTTTTATCTCGCTAGAAGCTTTTCTTGGCAGCGGGGAATCAAAGACTTCGCTCCATAAGGAGCTTCCCCATCACAGCTCAGCCTTTACGATAAGCGGATTTGCCTACTTATCAGCCTAACTGCTTGGACGTGCACAACCAATCGCACGCTTCTTCTATCCTTCTGCGTCCCTCCATTGCTCAAACGATAAAGAGGTGGTACAGGAATATCAACCTGTTGTCCATCGCCTACGCCTGTCGGCCTCGGCTTAGGTCCTGACTAACCCTGAGCGGACGAGCCTTCCTCAGGAAACCTTAGGCATTCGGTGGACGGGATTCTCACCCGTCTTTCGCTACTCATACCGGCATTCTCACTTCTAAGCACTCCACCAGTCCTTCCGGTCTGACTTCACTGTCCTTAGAACGCTCCCCTACCACTGATACCATAGGTATCAATCCGCAGCTTCGGTGGTGTATTTAGCCCCGGTACATTTTCGGCGCAGAGTCACTCGACTAGTGAGCTATTACGCACTCTTTAAATGGTGGCTGCTTCTAAGCCAACATCCTAGTTGTCTAAGCAACTCCACATCCTTTTCCACTTAATACACACTTTGGGACCTTAGCTGGCGGTCTGGGCTGTTTCCCTTTTGACTACGGATCTTATCACTCGCAGTCTGACTCCTAAGGATAAGTCATTGGCATTCGGAGTTTGACTGAATTCGGTAATCCGATGAGGACCCCTAGTCCAATCAGTGCTCTACCTCCAAGACTCTTACACTTAAGGCTAGCCCTAAAGCTATTTCGGGGAGAACCAGCTATCTCCAGGTTCGATTGGAATTTCTCCGCTACCCACACCTCATCCCCGCACTTTTCAACGTGC
>NUMR01000071.1 GCA_002578045.1 Bacillus cereus | reverse complement strand
TTTGTGGGCAGTAAGACTCCCACCTCAAAATTCGGCGGATGCGAGGAAGTTAGGTGGGAGATAACGGCTCGTAAAAGCCCGATTGGTGAGGGCTAATCATCAGTGGGGGGTGGACAAAACACCCACTAATTAAAGTTTCACTTTATTGTGTGATATCTTTTATATATGTTTTAGGGATGAAAAACAAGAATATATGTTCTGTTTCGTGGTAAAATAAAGAAGACTTAACCGCCCACTGCAGCAGTTAAGTCCCTTTGAGAGCATCTTGCATCGTGACAAATGATTCAAAGCGGTTTCGTCAGAATTATTTCTTCAATTGCTGACTCAATCTCTTTGTCAGAAGCGTCATAACTTCCATTTGACTTTGGCTTGTCATGATTAGAAGTTTGATTCACTTCTTCTTTAGCATGACCTTTTTCAGTAAAATTCATGCTAGGCATTTTAAATGAGCTCATATTCATGTATTTTCCGAATTTCCATATTTCAACAATAGGGCAGAAACGAACAATTCCCTCTGCAACTTTCATTGCACCAATCCATAACAAAACGTTAGACCAAGTGCACCATGGCTTGTGTACAAGTTTAGCGCTACTACAGCCGAAGAGGACAAGTCCGAGTGTAATTCGAATTAAGGCATTTATTGTCCCGATGTTTTGCTTCATTAGAAAAACACTCCTTTTTATAAAAATTGAAATAGCAAATACTATTTCTCTTATTAGTATCCCGTGTGATTTTTGGGTTATGTAATCCAACATTTGACGTTGAAAAAGATGTTGGAATGGGCGTGTGTGCAAGCAGTTTTTTTTGTTATAATGAAAGAATGCATAAAAAGAAGGTGAAACTAGATCCTTCTTTTTGAAAAAATATTCAATAGTTATTTAAAAAATTTTGATAAAAATCACTGTTACTTTAAACAGAACTATAGATAGAACTAAAGAAAAGAAAGGGTGTTTTCATGTACGATATTTCCGGATGGAAACATATGTTTAAGCTTGATCCAAATAAGGAGTTAAGTAATGAACATTTAGAAATGATTTGTGAGTCTGGAACGGATGCTGTTATTGTAGGCGGAAGTGATGGCGTAACAATTGATAATGTATTACACATGTTAGTTAGCATTCGTAGATATGCAGTTCCTTGTGTGTTAGAGGTTTTTAATGTGGAAGCAATTACACCAGGGTTTGATTTCTATTACATCCCAAGTGTTTTAAATAGCCGAAAAGTAGAATGGATAACAGGTGTTCATCATGAGGCATTGAAAGAATTTGGGGATATTATGGACTGGGACGAAATTTTTATGGAAGGATATTGTGTTTTAAATCCAGAAGCGAAAGTAGCCCAGCATACAGATGCAAAATGTGATTTAACAGAAGATGATGTTATTGCATACGCACGTTTAGCAGACAAGCTATTACATTTACCGATATTCTATTTAGAATACAGCGGTACGTATGGAGATATTGCACTTGTTAAAAATGTAAAAGAAGAATTGAAACAAGCTAAGCTATATTATGGCGGTGGTATTTCTAATGCAGAACAGGCGAAAGAAATGGCACAGTATGCTGATACAGTAGTTGTTGGAAACGTTATTTATGATGATATAAAAGCAGCGTTAAAAACAGTTAAAGCAGTAAAGGGAGAGTAGGTGCAGGCGTATATGAGTATGACACATAAGTTATTAAATGGTTTAAATCCACAGCAACATAAGGCTGTACAAGCAACAAATGGCCCACTTCTATTAATGGCGGGAGCAGGTAGTGGTAAAACGCGTGTGCTAACACACCGTATTGCATATTTACTTGGTGAAAAAGGTGTGGCGCCATGGAATGTACTAGCGATTACCTTTACAAATAAAGCTGCTCGTGAAATGCGTGAGCGTATTGATACACTTGTTGGACCAGAAGCAGAAGCTATTTGGATTTCTACGTTCCACTCTATGTGTGTGCGTATTTTACGACGAGATATTGATCGTATTGGTATTAATCGTAACTTTACAATTTTAGATGCGAGCGACCAGTTAACTGTTGTGAAGAAAATTATGAAAGAGCGTAATATTGACCCGAAGAAGTTTGATCCACGCTCTATTTTAGCGGGGATTAGTAATGCGAAAAATGAACTGTTATCTGCAGATAAATATGCGAAACAAATCTCAATTGCTGATCCATATGAAAAATTAACGAGTGATATATATACAGAATATCAAAAACGTCTTCTGAAAAATAACTCATTAGACTTTGATGATTTAATCATGACAACAATTCAACTATTTGAGCGTGTCCCAGAAGTATTAGAGTTCTATCAGCGTAAGTTCCAATATATTCACGTTGATGAGTATCAAGATACGAACAGAGCACAGTACATTCTTGTTAAACATTTAGCAGCACGTTTTAAAAATCTATGCGTTGTAGGTGACTCAGACCAGTCTATTTATCGCTGGCGTGGCGCAGACATTTCTAACATTTTGTCATTTGAAAAAGACTATGAGAATGCGCAAGTTATCCTGTTAGAACAAAACTATCGTTCGTCGCAAAACATTTTAAATGCAGCGAATGCTGTTATTGAAAATAATTTAAATCGTAAACCGAAGAAGCTTTGGACCGATAACCCAGTGGGAAGTAAGGTCTCATATTACCGTGCCGCAACGGAAAAAGACGAAGCATATTTTGTTGCGAAAAAAATTCTTGATGCAATTCAAATGGGGAACCGAAAATATACTGATTTTGCAGTGTTATATCGTACGAATGCACAGTCTCGTATGGTCGAGGAGATTTTCCTGAAATCTAATATCCCTTATAAAATTGTCGGTGGTATTAAGTTCTATGACCGTAAAGAGATTAAAGATATTTTGGCATACTTACGTTTAATTGCGAATCCAGATGATGAAATTAGTTTTGCTCGTATTATTAACATGCCAAAACGTGGAGTTGGTGCTACTTCTATCGATAAAATCATTAACTACGGTGTGCAAAATGGTATTTCATTGACAGCTGTATTAGATGAGATTGAACATGTAGGAGTAAGTGCAAAAATTACGAAGGCTGTAAAAGAATTCGCAAGTTTATTAAATAACTGGGTAAATATGCAGGAGTATTTATCAGTTACAGAATTAGTGGAAGAAGTGATTGAAAAGACAGGCTATCGCGATATGCTGAAAAATGAGCGTTCTTTAGAAGCTGAAGGTCGTTTAGAGAACTTAGACGAGTTTTTATCTGTTACACAAACATTTGAATCTCAAAGCGAAGATAAGAGTCTCGTTGCATTCTTAACAGATTTAGCTCTTGTTGCAGATATCGATCGAGTTGATGAGGATCCAACTGCTGGTGAGGAAGTTATTTTAATGACGATGCACTCAGCAAAAGGGCTGGAGTTCCCAGTTGTCTTTATTGTTGGTTTAGAAGAAGGTGTATTCCCGCATACTCGCTCTCTTATGGAAGAGGATGAAATGCAGGAGGAACGCCGACTTGCTTATGTAGGTATTACTCGTGCAGAAGAAGAATTATATTTATCTAATGCGCAAATGCGTACTTTATTTGGTAGAACGAATATGAATGCTGCGTCTCGATTTATTTCAGAAATTCCAGCAGAGTTAGTGGAATCATTAAACGAAACAGCGTCGAAGCGTGAAACTGCATTTGGTGCAAAGGGAAGAACGACAATACGTTCTCGTTCAGCTTTCGTGCGTCCGGCTGTTAAGACAACAGGTGGCGAACAAATTGGTTGGGCAGTAGGTGACAAAGCTTCCCATCCGAAGTGGGGAGTTGGTACAGTTGTAAGTGTAAAAGGTGAAGGTGATGCAAAAGAATTAGATATTGCGTTCCCAAGCCCGACTGGTATTAAACGTTTATTAGCAAAATTTGCACCTGTGACGAAACAATAGAAAGGAATGAGGATATGTCAAAAGAGATAGCAAAAAAACGTATAGAAGAACTGCGTGATTTGTTAAATACATTTAACTATCAGTATCACGTACTAGACAATCCTTCTGTTTCTGATGCGGAATATGACCGTAATATGCAGGAGCTTATAAAATTAGAAGCAGAGAACCCAGAGTTTATGAGTGAAGACTCTCCCTCCGTGCGTGTTGGGGGAACTGTTCTTGATATATTTGAAAAAGTAACACATAAGTCACCGATGTTAAGTTTAGGAAATGCATTTAACGAAGGCGATTTACGTGATTTTGACCGAAGAGTACGTCAAGGAATTGATGATGCGAATGTAAGATATATATGTGAATTAAAAATTGACGGGCTTGCTGTTTCGCTTCATTATGAAAAAGGACGCTTTGTTCAAGGAGCGACACGTGGGGACGGTGTAACGGGTGAAGATATTACCCAAAACTTAAAGACAATTAAAGCTATCCCGCTTCGTTTAAATGAAGAAGTAACATTAGAAGCACGAGGCGAGGCTTATATGCCGAAGCGTTCATTCGTTAAGTTGAATGAAGAAAAAGAGCAAAATGGTGAAGATGTATTTGCGAATCCACGTAATGCGGCGGCAGGTTCGATACGTCAACTTGATCCCAAAATTGCAGCAAAGCGTAACTTATCTATGTTTGTGTATGGTCTTGCGAATGTAGAAGAAAAAACAATTCCATCTCATAGTAAATCGCTTGATTTCTTAGGCGAACTCGGATTTAAAACAAATCCAAATCGCCGTACATGTGAAACGATTGAAGAGGTTATAGCTTATGTAGAAGAATGGCAGGAAAAACGTCCGCACCTTGATTATGAGATTGATGGAATCGTTATAAAAGTAGATGATGTTGTTCTTCAAGAAAGTTTAGGAACTACAGCAAAGAGTCCAAGATGGGCGATTGCTTATAAATTCCCAGCTGAAGAAGTTGTAACGAGATTAACGGGGATTGAATTAAGTGTTGGTCGTACAGGGGTTGTAACACCGACTGCAGAGTTAGAGTCAGTGCGAGTGGCTGGTACTATCGTTCGTCGTGCCTCTTTACATAACGAGGATTTAATTCGTGAAAAAGACATTCGAATTGGTGACTACGTTGTTGTGAAAAAGGCTGGAGATATTATTCCTGAAGTTGTGAACGTTATTTTTGATAAGCGTACTGGTGAGGAAGAAGAATACCGCATGCCAACCCATTGTCCAGCATGTGAGAGTGAACTAGTTCGTTTAGAAGAAGAGGTTGCACTTCGTTGTATAAATCCAACTTGTCCGGCTCAAATTCGTGAAGGATTAATTCATTTCGTTTCAAGAAATGCAATGAATATTGATGGACTGGGAGAGCGTGTAATTACACAGCTCTTTGATGCAGACTATATCCGTACGTTTGCAGATTTATATGCATTGACGAAAGAACAATTACTACAGTTAGAGCGTTTTGGTGAAAAATCAGCAACAAATTTAGTACAAGCAATTGAGAATTCTAAAGAAAACTCATTAGAGCGATTATTATTCGGTCTTGGTATTCGTCATGTCGGTGCGAAAGCAGCACGTACATTTGCGGAGCATTTCGAAACGATGGATGCGCTTGTGAAAGCAACGGAAGAAGAACTGAAAGCAATTAATGAAATTGGAGAAAAAATGGCTCAATCCGTTGTGACATATTTTGATAATGAAGATGTATTGGAGCTATTACAACAGTTTAAAGAGTATGGCGTGAACATGACATACACAGGTATAAAAAGTGCAGATTTACAAAATGTTGAATCTTACTTCGCAGGAAAAACAGTTGTTTTAACAGGCAAGCTAGAAGTTATGGGACGAAGTGAAGCGAAGAAAAAGATTGAGGCACTGGGTGGAAAGGTAACAGGAAGTGTTAGTAAAGGTACTGATTTGGTTGTTGCAGGTGAAGCAGCTGGTTCAAAATTAGCACAAGCGGAGAAACATAATATTGAGGTTTGGAATGAAGAGAGGTTCTTACAAGAGCTAAATAAGTAAGAGGTGCAAACTTACCATGAAAAAAATAGCATTAGCGGTATTAAGCCTTGGCCTACTTGTAAGTGGGTGCAGCATGGGCGCCAATAAAGATGAAAAAGTAGTTGAGAAATCTGGGAAAGCAAAAGAGCAGGCGGTCGTTCCAAAATATTCGATTTCGGATGAATATTATAAAACGACAATCCCATTTTCAGGGGGAGCAGCACGTGGCTTAGTTGTAAAAGATTTAAATAATCGCCTTGATATAGATGAGTTTGAAACGGGGTTGATGCGTATTGCGAAAGAATCATTTAGTACAAAAGATTATTTCTTTCAGGGTGGAAAGGTTTTAGATGCTCAAACTATACAAATGCTTGTGAATAGAAAGAAAACAGATGTTGAGCAAAAGGAACTAGAGGACAAATTAAAAAAAAATGCGGTTAAATTTCCAAACATAGGGTTAAATCCAGCGTTAGGTGAAGGATCAGAATCATTAGAAGTGAAAAATAAAAAAAATCCAATATATATTTCAAATATTTTAGAGCATGATTATTATGTAAAAAAAGGCGAGAAAGATGTTGAACTTGGTGGCATTGTAGTTGGATTAGCGATGAATTCTGTTCATTATTATAATGAAGAACATGGTTATCCGCGTGAAGTTGAAATTAAAAATGAAAAAATGTTGGCGGAAGGGAAAAGAATGGCGCAAGAAATCTTGAAAGTCATGCATCAAAAAGACGCTAGTACAAAAAATGTTCCGATTACATTTGCGATTTATCGTCAAGCTCCAAAGTCTTCACTCGTGCCAGGAAATTTTGTTTCTTATGCGAATGTAGAAAAAGGTAGTGAAACGGTTGAGGATTGGAAACAAATCAATGAGAAATATTATTTGTTCCCATCTGAACAAGCGAAAACAGATAATAAACGTGAAGATCTTGCGAGGGTATCAAACTTTAAAGCGAAACTAAGCGATTATTTCCAAGGTGACTATACAGCTGTTATCGGTACTGGTATGTACAAAGATGATGAATTAAAAGAAATGAAGCTTGACATTCCTGTCCAGTTTAGTGGAGAAGTGGAAATAATTGGTTTCACACAATATGTAGCAGGGCTTGTTATGGAATATTTCCCGAATTACATGAAAGTACAAGTAACGATTGAATCTGTAGAACGCCCAGAAGCTATTATTATACGTGAAGCAAAGCAAGATGAACCGCTTGTGAAAATTTTAGATTAAAGATGTGAGCTGTTCCTTTATGGAGCGGCTTTTTTTTTTGAGTAATTTTGTTATAATTTAAAATATTACAAATGAAGAGGTAAGGGGAAAAATTATGGATGAACTAAGTTTTCAAGTCATTATTTTATTAATTGCATTCGGATTTTTGGCGGCTTTCATTGATTCTGTTGTTGGAGGTGGAGGGTTAATTTCGCTTCCTGCACTTATGTTTGTTGGGTTATCCCCCGCTGCGGCAATCGCAACGAATAAATTAGCTGCAACGATGGGGACGTTTACGAGTACAGTTTATTTTATTCGATCAGGCAAGGTTGATTTTAAAATTGTAGGAAAGTTAATCCCGTTAACTACTATTGGAGCAGTCGCAGGTGCTTTAGTAGTAAAGTTTATTCCACCTGATATTTTACGTCCACTAGTACTCGTAATGTTGGTTTTTATTGCCATTTATATTATTGTGAAAAAAGATTGGGGAAGGGCATCTACCTATAAAAAGATGACAAAACGGAAAACATTAATGTTTTTCTTCGTTATTTTAATGATGGGATTTTATGATGGGTTTTTTGGACCAGGGACAGGATCCTTTTTAATTTTTGCATTTTTATTAATTGGTTTGGATTTTATTCAAGCGGCAGCATCTGGAAAACTTTTGAACTTTGTTAGTAATATCGTATCTTTAATTACTTTTTTATTTTTAGATGTAATTCATTTTGAATACGGTATTATTATGGGATTATCAATGATTTTAGGTGCTTATTTTGGATCAAAGTTTGCGGTTCAAAAAGGCGTTGGATATGTAAGGACTTTATTTTTATTAGTTACTATTTTATTAATTGGGAAAAATGTTTTAGAATATACTCATATTTTGTAGATTCATACGTACGTATGAATCTCTTTTTTATTTTTGTTATATTTTAAAAATTAATTAATTTTTAAAATATAAGTCTAGGAATATTTGAATAAATCTAAATTATCGTGTAGAATAATGTTGTGAAATGTAAACGTTTTTCTAAGGGGAGGCTAAAAAGAATGGTAGTAGCATACAAACATGAGCCATTTACAGATTTTTCAGTGGAGGCTAACAAATTAGCGTTTGAAGAAGGTTTAAAGAAAGTAGAATCTTATCTTGGACAAGACTATCCATTAATTATTGGGGGAGAAAAAATCACTACAGAAGACAAAATTGTTTCTGTAAACCCTGCAAATAAAGAAGAACTTGTTGGTCGTGTTTCAAAAGCGAGCCGTGAATTAGCTGAAAAAGCAATGCAAGTAGCGGATGCAACATTCCAAACTTGGAGAAAGTCAAAACCAGAAATGCGTGCAGACATTTTATTCCGTGCTGCAGCAATTGTTCGCCGTAGAAAACATGAGTTCTCCGCTATCCTTGTAAAAGAAGCAGGTAAACCATGGAATGAGGCAGATGCTGACACAGCAGAAGCAATCGACTTTATGGAATATTATGGTCGCCAAATGTTAAAATTAAAAGACGGTATCCCAGTAGAAAGCCGTCCAATTGAATATAATCGTTTCTCTTACATTCCATTAGGAGTAGGTGTTATCATTTCTCCTTGGAACTTCCCATTCGCAATTATGGCGGGTATGACAACAGCAGCTTTAGTTTCTGGTAATACAGTATTACTAAAACCAGCTAGTACAACTCCTGTAGTAGCAGCGAAATTTATGGAAGTATTAGAAGAAGCTGGTTTACCAGCTGGCGTAGTAAACTTCGTTCCAGGTAGTGGTTCTGAAGTTGGTGACTACTTAGTAGATCATCCTCGTACACGTTTCATTAGCTTCACTGGATCTCGTGATGTAGGTATCCGTATTTATGAGCGTGCAGCGAAAGTAAATCCAGGACAAATCTGGTTAAAACGTGTTATCGCTGAAATGGGCGGTAAAGATACAATCGTTGTTGATAAAGAAGCAGATCTTGAATTAGCAGCTAAATCTATCGTTGCATCAGCATTCGGATTCTCAGGACAAAAATGTTCTGCATGTTCTCGTGCGGTAATTCACGAAGATGTATACGATCACGTATTAAATCGTGCTGTTGAATTAACAAAAGAATTAACAGTTGCGAACCCAGCAGTATTAGGTACAAACATGGGTCCTGTTAATGACCAAGCTGCATTTGATAAAGTAATGAGCTATGTTGCAATTGGTAAAGAAGAAGGTAGAATCTTAACAGGTGGCGAGGGAGACAATTCTAAAGGCTGGTTCATCCAACCAACAATCGTTGCTGACGTTACAGAAGATGCTCGCTTAATGAAAGAAGAAATCTTCGGACCAGTAGTAGCATTCTGTAAAGCAAAAGACTTCGATCATGCACTTGCAATTGCAAACAATACAGAATACGGTTTAACAGGAGCAGTTATCTCTAACAACCGTGACCATATTGAAAAAGCACGTGAAGACTTCCACGTAGGTAACTTATACTTTAATCGTGGATGTACTGGTGCAATCGTAGGTTATCAACCATTTGGTGGTTTTAACATGTCTGGTACAGACTCTAAAGCTGGTGGCCCTGATTACTTAGCACTTCACATGCAAGCAAAAACTACTTCTGAAACTTTATAAGAAATAGTAGAGGAGCTCTTCACATTCCGTGAAGAGTTCCTCTTTTAAATTAAAACGGAGAAGTAATTACTATATATTACCTTTATCCAAAAAGTACGAGCTAAACCTTATTAATAGCGGAATAAACATGTAAATAGAAATAAATTGACGAGAAAAATGGATGTATTAGCCACATTTTTTAGTATTCATTTTAAGAATTTTCTGTATAATGAAATTTGAAAGAAAATCTATGGTTCGACAAGAAACACTCTTTTCGGTTTTGCTCACTGGAAGGGGTGTTTTTAAGTTTTTAGCACATGCACCTTGTAACAAATTATTGGAGTAAAAGGATCAGGAGAACATAAAGTGCATGTAAAAATAAGTTCGCGAGATTTTAAGTTACAATAGTTTGAGAAGAAAAATCATGTCTTTCTCTTTAATTGATGAGGAAGACATGATTTTTTGAATTTTACTTAACTAAAAACTCTCCTGTACTCATTACATTTGCATATACTCCATCCAAACTTGCCAAAATTGAATTGTGAATATAAACAGCTGGTATAGTAGCATTTTTAAAAGAAAGATCTTTTGTAGCACAAGCATCATGTATAACGGTACAATGAAAGCCAAAATCAAAAGCAGCTCTTACGGTAGCATCAATACACATATGAGTCATCATCCCGCATATGACGACGTGTTCAATGTCTAAACGTTGTAATTGTTCTAGAAGGTTAGTTTCTCGGAAGCTATTTGGATAATGTTTGAGTATAACCGTTTCTTCTCTCAGCGGACGGACATTCTCGTAAATATGGACACCTTCTGTATTAGGTAGGAAAAAAGTAGCGTTCTCTTTTATAGCTACATGTTGGATATGGAAAATAGGTTCTTTGTTCATTCTAAAATGTTGTAGTAGCTGACTAGCATACGCACTTGCTTCTACTGGATTACGCAATTCCATCTTTCCATTTGGAAAATAATCATTTTGAATATCAACGAGTAAAAGAGATGTTTTCATATATTTATCTTCCTCCGATTTCATATTCAAATAGTTTTATTCAATTCGTAGAGAGGATTCTCCTTTTTAAAAATATGAGGAAGAAGAATTTTACATAACTTTAAAAATTACAATTTTCTTATGATTTTTCATTCGAAAATTTCAATAAGGAAATAATTAATATTTTTCCGAAAAATATATTGACTCTTATTATTCTGAGTTTTATAATGAGATTTAATTACATGACAATTAAATCGATATATTCTTATCCAGAGAGGTGGAGGGACTGGCCCTACGATACCTCAGCAACGGGTTTTTTAATACCGTGCTAATTCCAGCAAGCCTATAAAGGCTTGGAAGATGAGAAGATGTGAACGAGTACATATAAGTGCTCTCCTTCTTATCTTTATGGTTGATAAGAAGGAGAGCACTTTTTATTTTACCTCGAAGGCTCTACTTCCAGTTTTTACAGCACATAGGAGGGAAGAAAATGATTTCTTTTAACAACGTAAGTAAAGTATATGAATCAGGCGGACAGTCTGTTCTTGCGGTGGAGGATGTGACGCTGTCAGTTGAAAAAGGTGAAATTTTTGGCATTATCGGTTTTAGTGGCGCTGGAAAGAGTACGTTATTACGTCTAGTAAATATGTTAGAGAGACCAACGGCGGGAACAATTTCAATAGATGATAAAGATATTACATCATTATCGACGAAAGAATTACGGAAACTAAGACAAAGAATCGGGATGATTTTTCAAAGCTTTAATTTATTCAATTCAAGAACAGTATTTGGGAATATTGCTTATCCATTAAAGTTAGCGAAAGTACCAAAGAATGAGATAAAGGAAAGAGTAAATGAATTGCTGAAGTTTGTAGGACTAGAAGATAAAGCAAACTATTACCCAGAGCAGTTATCAGGTGGTCAAAAGCAACGTGTTGGGATTGCTAGAGCACTTGCAACATCGCCAGATATCCTTATATGTGATGAGGCAACATCTGCCTTAGATCCAGAAACAACGACAGAAATTTTAAACTTATTAAAGAAAGTAAATCGAGAATACAATTTAACAATTCTCCTTATTACACACGAAATGCATGTTGTGAAAGAAATTTGTCACCGTATAGCTGTAATGGAGAAGGGAAAAGTTATTGAAGAAGGAAAACTGTTTGATGTTTTCACACAACCGAAAACAAAGACGACCCAAAATTTTGTACGTTCTGTTATTAATGACCACTTACCAGAAAGTATTCTAGCAAAAATTCAAAACGGTGGTCAGATTTATCGCCTAACTTTTACTGGTGAGGAGACAGGACAGCCGGTACTATCATATATCGCAAAAAACTATAACGTCGATGTAAATGTCCTTTACGGAAATATTATTGAACTCCAAAATGTGCTATTTGGAAATCTTCTTGTAGAATTGCAAGGTGAACAGAAGGAAGTTCAAAAAGCATTACAGCATCTAAGACTGCAAGTGCAGCTGAAGGAGGTAGAAGCTCATGCGAGTTGATTGGAGTATATTTTGGCCTCGTATATTAGATGCGACGGGGGATACCCTCTTAATGGTAATTGTAACCCTTATATTCGCTACAATTCTCGGTATACCACTAGGCTTACTTTTATATGTAACGAGAAAAGGAAACTTTTTAGAAAATAAATGGGTCTTTTCAATTCTTAATATCATAATTAATACAATTCGTCCGGTTCCATTCATTATTTTTTTAGTAGCTTTAAGTCCAATAACAAGAAGTGTTATCGGAACGACGATTGGAACAGCAGCAGCAATTTTCCCAATGACGTTAGTTGCATCAATTGGTATTGCGAGAATGGTTGAAACAAATCTTGTTTCTGTTCCGAAAGGGGTAATTGAAGCAGCTCAAGCAATGGGCGCTTCACCACTTAGAATTGTTTTTGAAATCCTTGTGTTAGAAGCGTTAGCACCATTGATATTAGGTGTCACGTTTATGACGGTTGGTTTAATTGAATTTTCTGCAGTTGCTGGGCTTGTCGGTGGTGGCGGTCTTGGTGACTTAGCGATGACATATGGTTATCAACGCTTTGATACATCGGTTATGTTCGTAACGGTCGTTTTACTTATTATTCTTGTACAGGTAGCTCAAAACTTAGGAAACTACTTTGCGAAAGTATTTTTACGCAGATCATAAAAAGGGGGAAGGAAAAAGAATATGAAGAAAATTTTAGCATTTGCATTATCATCGATTGTAGGGATTTCAGCATTAAGTGGCTGCTCAGGTGGAGACTCGGGTGCAGGGGCGAAAGAAAAAGTAGTTCGTATTGGTGTAACTGGAACAGATGGAGACGCTTGGGAAATTTTAAAGAAAAAAGCTGAAAAAGAAGGGATTAAAATTAAACTGGTTGAGTTCTCTGATTATACAACTCCAAATAAAGCGTTAGCTGATGGAGATATCGAATTAAACTCATTCCAGCATATTGCTTTCTTAGAGCAATTTAAAAAAGAGCATAAGTTAGATATTACAGCTGTTGGTACAACGCAAATTGCACCAATGGGCTTATTCTCCGAAAAATATAAGAAAGCAAATGAAATACCAGATGGTTCGGAAATTGCTATTCCAAATGATCCAACGAACCAAGCGCGTGCATTAAAACTTCTTGATGCAGCTGGATTATTAAAGCTTAAGAAAGATTTTGGTCTATTTGGAGATCCAAGTGGTATCGCTGAAAATCCGAAGAAGTTAAAAATTACACCGGTTATCGCGCAGCAAACACCTCGTGTTTTAAAAGATGTAGCAGCTTCAGTTATTAATAATGGTGTTGCTGGTCAAGCTGGGTTAGATCCAGCGAAGGATCCTATTTTCTTAGAAGATCCAAAGAATGAAAATGCGAAGCCTTATATTAATATTTTCGCAGCTCGTACGAAAGATAAAGATGATCCAACGCTGAAAAAAGTAATTGAATTATATCATTCAAAAGAAGTAACAGATGCAATTAAGAAAGAAACAAATAATGGTTCCATTTCAGTAGATCTTCCACTTGAGGAGATTGAAAAAATCGCAAAATAATTATTGAGTTTAACGGGCCAACAGAAGGAACCCCTCCGCTGTTAGTTCGTTCAACATATAATCTACTTAACAAACAAACTCTAATTCTGTATAACGTAGAATCCAATGTTTGTTAAGTAGAATTGTAAAGAAAGGCCGTTGCCTTTCTTTTTTTTATGTAAAAATGCAGTAAGTGCCGTGTGTTGACTTGCTTGAAGTACTGAAAATTTGGTATCATCAATAGTATTGTAGATTGAACGATATATTATGGAGGTGGCCTAGCCGTGTCAAGAATTTCCGTTGAGAATGTAAAGCACGTAGCACATTTAGCACGTCTTGCAATTACTGATCAAGAAGCAGAAAAATTTCAAAAACAACTAGATGCAATCGTTACTTTTGCAGAACAGTTAAATGAATTAGATACAACAAACGTAAAACCAACAACTCACGTATTAACTATGAAAAATGTTATGCGTGAAGATGTACCAGAAAAAGGTTTACCAGTAGAAGAAGTATTAAAAAATGCACCGGATCACAAAGATAATCAAATCCGTGTTCCAGCAGTATTAGAATAGAGGAGGGGAATTTCGATGTCATTATTTGATCATTCAGTATCAGAGTTACATAAGAAGTTAAACAACAAAGAAATTTCCGTTACGGATTTAGTAGAAGAATCTTACAAACGTATTGCGGATGTTGAAGATAACGTAAAAGCTTTTCTTACATTAGATGAAGAAAATGCACGCGCGAAAGCGAAAGAATTAGATGCTAAGATTGGCGCTGAAGATAATGGTTTACTATTTGGTATGCCTATTGGTGTAAAGGATAACATTGTAACTAACGGACTTCGTACAACTTGTGCGAGCAAAATATTAGCAAACTTCGATCCAATTTATGATGCGACAGTTGTGCAAAAGCTAAAAGCTGCTGACACAATTACAATTGGTAAATTAAACATGGACGAGTTCGCAATGGGTTCTTCAAATGAAAACTCAGGTTTCTATGCTACGAAAAACCCATGGAACTTAGACTATGTTCCAGGTGGATCTAGTGGTGGTTCTGCGGCAGCTGTAGCAGCAGGAGAAGTATTATTCTCTCTAGGTTCTGATACGGGTGGTTCTATCCGTCAACCAGCTGCATATTGCGGTGTGGTAGGTTTAAAACCAACTTACGGACGCGTATCTCGTTACGGATTAGTAGCATTCGCATCTTCACTTGACCAAATCGGACCGATTACACGTACAGTAGAAGACAATGCATACCTATTACAAGCTATTTCAGGTATTGACCGTATGGATGCAACTTCTGCAAATGTTGAAGTTGGAAACTACTTAGCTGGTTTAACAGGCGACGTTAAAGGTTTACGCATCGCTGTACCGAAAGAATACTTAGGTGAAGGTGTTGGCGAAGAAGCTCGTGAGTCAGTACTAGCTGCTTTAAAAGTATTAGGAGGTATGGGTGCAACTTGGGAGGAAGTATCTCTTCCGCACTCTAAATACGCTTTAGCAACATATTACTTACTATCTTCTTCTGAAGCATCAGCTAACCTTTCACGCTTCGATGGCGTACGTTACGGTGTTCGTTCTGATAATGTAAATAATTTATTAGATCTTTACAAAAACACACGTAGCGAAGGTTTCGGTGATGAAGTGAAACGTCGTATTATGCTTGGTACATTTGCTCTTAGCTCTGGTTACTATGATGCATATTACAAAAAAGCGCAACAAGTACGTACATTAATTAAAAACGACTTTGAAAATGTATTTGCTAACTATGATGTTATTATTGGACCAACAACGCCAACTCCGGCATTTAAAGTAGGCGAAAAAGTTGATGATCCAATGACAATGTATGCAAACGATATTTTAACAATCCCAGTAAACTTAGCAGGTGTTCCAGCGATTTCTGTTCCATGTGGATTCGGTGCTAACAACATGCCACTTGGTTTACAAATCATTGGTAAACACTTCGATGAGGCGACAATTTACCGCGTTGCACATGCGTTTGAGCAAGCAACAGACCATCATACAAAAAAAGCAAGTCTGTAAGGAGGCGAGCATAGATGAATTTAGAAACAATTATTGGTTTAGAGGTTCACGTTGAGTTAAAAACAAATTCGAAAATTTTCTCTGCGAGTCCAACAGAATTCGGGGCAGAGCCAAATACACAAACAAGTGTAATTGACTTAGGATACCCAGGGGTACTTCCAACTTTAAATAAAGAAGCAGTTAACTTTGCAATGAAAGCTGCAATGGCATTAAACTGTGAAATCGCAACGGAAACGAAATTCGACCGTAAAAACTATTTCTATCCAGATAATCCAAAAGCTTACCAAATCTCTCAATTTGATAAGCCAATTGGAGAAAATGGTTGGATTGAAATCGAAGTAGACGGTAAAAAGAAACGTATCGGTATTACACGTCTTCATTTAGAAGAAGATGCGGGTAAATCAACGCATACAGCGGATGGTTCATTAGTAGACTATAACCGTCAAGGTATGCCTTTAATCGAAATCGTATCTGAGCCAGATATGCGTACGCCAGAAGAAGCATACGCATACTTAGAGAAATTAAAATCAATCATTCAATATACTGGCGTATCTGATTGTAAGATGGAAGAAGGTTCTCTACGTTGTGATGCGAATATTTCCCTTCGTCCAGTTGGACAAGAGAAGTTTGGTACAAAAGCAGAACTGAAAAACTTAAACTCTTTTACTTATGTACAAAAAGGTCTTGAGTTTGAACAAGCTCGTCAAGAAAAAGAACTACTATCTGGTGGTATGATTCAGCAAGAAACACGTCGTTATGATGAAGCAACGAAGAAAACAATCTTAATGCGTGTAAAAGAAGGATCTGACGATTACCGTTACTTCCCAGAGCCAGACTTAGTGGAACTATACATCGATGATGCATGGAAAGAGGAAGTACGTGCTTCTATTCCGGAACTTCCAGATGCACGTAAAGCTCGCTACGTTGCAGAGCTTGGCTTACCTGCTTATGATGCACACGTATTAACATTAACGAAAGAGATGTCCGATTTCTTTGAAGCAACTGTTGCAGACGGCGCTGATGCGAAATTAACATCAAACTGGTTAATGGGTGAAGTACTTGCATACTTAAACAAACAACAAAAAGAATTAAAAGATGTTGCATTAACGCCTGCTGGTCTATCTAAAATGATTCAATTAATTGAACAAGGTACCATTTCTTCTAAAATAGCGAAGAAAGTATTTAACGAATTGATTGAAAAAGGTGGAGACCCAGAAGAAATCGTTAAAGCGAAAGGTCTTGTTCAAATTTCTGACGAAGGTACACTTCGTAAGGTTGTAACAGAAATCCTTGATAATAATGAACAATCTATTGAAGACTTTAAAAACGGTAAAGACCGTGCAATTGGCTTCTTAGTTGGTCAAATTATGAAAGCAACAAAAGGACAAGCAAACCCACCGCTTGTTAATAAAATCTTACTTGAAGAGATTAATAAGCGATAAAGTGAAACTTTAATTAGTGGGGTGGGGTATCCTCACTAATTGTTAGTTAAACCAATCCAATCGTGCATTTACGGGCAGTTGATTTCCCACTAAGTTTTTTGTTTGATTCAAATTTTGAGGTAGGGGTCTTACTGCCCGCAAATAGCGGGATAAACATAGTAATAACTATTAAAGATTAACCTAGAAAAACACCCATGTACGGGTGTTTTTCTAGGTTAATCAAACGTTTGTTTAAATGAATTAAAATCGTTTAAACAAACGTTTGATTAACTGTCAAAAGTGGAAAAATGTTTGTATAGCAACTATGGTATGATAGTTGCAAAAAGGTGGGAATAATGATAAATCTAAACATAGAGGTTTTTTTCATCTCATGAAATAATAGATAATTATTATTCGTTATATGTAAATTTTTATGGAAGAATGGATAAACATAAATTTCTTGGTCAAATAAAGCAACACACCATTATGAGAGAATATTGCTTTTGATGGACTACACGAATCGGGTTCTTACTGCCTGTTTGAGCGGGATAAAAGAAGGATAGGAAGATGAGAGGAGGTAGGCATAGGAATACTGAATAGAAGTTCGGTATGTTCTTTTTCAATGAATAAGGAAATTTCCTATGCTAATAAATGATGAAGCGAGCAAGAATTATTTATAATCCTACTTCTGGACGTGAGCTATTTAAGAAGAGTTTACCAGAAGTATTACAAAAATTAGAGAAAGCTGGCTATGAAGCATCTTGTCATGCGACAATTGGTCCTGGAGACGCTACTGTGGCAGCGAGGCGAGCTGTAGAGCGTAAGTTTGATGTCGTTATTGCTGCTGGTGGTGACGGTACGTTAAATGAAGTAGTAAATGGTTTAGTTGGACATGAATTCCGTCCGAAATTTGGAATTATTCCAGTTGGAACGACAAATGACTTTGCACGTGCGATCGGTGTACCTCGTTCTATTGAAGAGGCAGCGGATATTATTTGTGAAGGAAAAACGGTGCCATTAGACCTTGGCAGAGCGAACGATACATATTTTATTAATATTGCCGGTGGCGGTCGTATTACAGAATTAACATACGAAGTACCGAGTAAGTTAAAGACAGTATTAGGACAACTCGCTTATTATTTAAAAGGTATCGAAATGTTACCATCATTACATCCAACATATGTTGAAATCGAGTATGATGGGAAATTACTACAAGAAGAAATTACGATGTTTTTAATTACAAATACTCGTTCAGTTGGTGGATTCGAAAAAGTTGCGCCATATGCATCTATTAACGATGGGTTATTTGATTTATTAGTGCTGAAAAAAGGTTCTATTGCTGATTTAATTAAAGCAGCAACACAAGCGCAACGTGGTGAACATATTAACAATCCAAAAGTGCTGTACACACAAGCGAACCGAATTAAAGTACATTCACCAGATAAACTAATGATTAATTTAGATGGTGAGTATGGTGGAGATGCACCGATGGAATTCGAAAATATATTTCATTGTCTTGAACTATTTGTTCCTGAACATCAAGAGGATGCCCTGTAAAGGCATCCTTTTTTATCTCGCTATTTGTGGGCAGTAAGACTCCTGCCTCAAAATTTGAATCAAACAAAAAACTTAGTGGGAAATCAACTGCCCGTAAATGCACGATTGGTGTGGGATAATAATCAGTGGGGGATGGACAAAACCCCCACTGATTAAAGTTTCACTTTATTTTAGGTGTTGTTACAGCTGATGATTTCGCGTCGACAGAGTTATTTTTAAAACAATATCAATTAGAGTCCTTTTTTGATTATGTTGTAGTTTCAGATACGTTTCCGGCACAGAAACCAGGTAAAAGAATTGTAGAATCTTTTTGTGAAAGGTTTCATTTAGAGGCATGTGAAGTGGCAGTTGTCGGAGATACGCCAACTGATTTATATTTAGCTAAAAACGGTGGTAATTGCTATGCAATTGGAGTGATATCTGGTACGGGAGACCGCAAAACTTTAGAACCACTTGCGGATTTAGTAGTACAATCTGTTGGGGATTTTATTTCTCATTCAGGTAAGTTTATTTGGGAACAAGGAAAGTATAATGTGTAAGAAAAATAAGTCTATAAAGACNNGTCTTTATAGACTTATTTTTTATGCTGAAATACAAAGAATATAGAATGAATAATGGAAAAGAAAGTTGGCATATATTTTGCAATAAAAAAGAGAAAACAATGTAAAGAAAAGGATGGGGTACGCAATGAATACAAAAAAATTTGTTAAAGTAAATGAACAAATTCCAGGACCAAAAGCAGCATCTTTATTAGAACGCCGCCAAAATATAGTGCCAAAAGGAGTAAGTAACGGGATCCCGACGTTTGTACAGTCTGCAAATGGTGCTCTTGTAACAGATGTTGATGGTAATCAGTACATTGATTTTGCAGGGGCAATAGGGACAATTAACGTAGGGCATTGTCATCCATCTGTTAAAGAAGCGCTCCATAAACAAGTGGATCAATATATTCATACTGGATTTAATGTCATGATGTATGAGCCATATATTGAATTGGCGGAAAAGCTTGCAGCATTGGCACCGGGAGGTTTTGATAAGCAAGTCTTATTTTTAAACAGTGGTGCAGAAGCAGTTGAGAATGCGGTGAAAATTGCTCGTAAATATACGAAGAGACCTGGTATTATCGCATTTTCTAAAGGATTCCACGGGCGTACATTAATGACAATGACGATGACAAGTAAAGTAAAGCCATATAAATTTGGATTTGGTCCATTTGCTCCAGAAGTATATAAAGCACCATTCCCATATGAATACCGTCGTCCAGAGGGGGTAACGGAAGAGCAGTATGATGATTTTATCATTGAAGAGTTTAAGAACTTCTTCATATCAGAAGTAGCACCAGAAACAATCGCCGCCGTTGTTATGGAACCTGTTCAAGGGGAAGGTGGATTTATCATCCCTAGTAAGAAATTTGTTCAAAAAGTACGCAGCATTTGTTCAGAGCACGGCATCTTATTTGTAGCGGATGAAATACAAACAGGTTTTAGTCGTACAGGAAAATACTTTGCAATTGATCATTATGATGTCGTTCCAGATTTAATTACCGTGTCTAAATCATTAGGTGCTGGTGTACCGATAAGTGGTGTGATTGGACGTAAGGAAATTATGAATGAGTCTACACCAGGAGAACTTGGCGGAACGTATGCAGGAAGTCCACTAGGATGCGCGGCTGCATTAGCTGTTCTTGATGTAATAGAAAAAGAGAAATTAAATGATAGGGCGCTAGAATTAGGAAAGGTTGTAATAAATCGATTCCAAGAGATGAAAAATAAATATAATTGCATCGGTGACGTACGCGGATTAGGAGCGATGTGTGCATTTGAACTCGTTCAAGATCGCAAAACGAAAGAACCGGATAAAGTATTAACAGCTAATTTATGCGCAGAAGCAAATAAGCGCGGGTTACTTTTACTATCCGCGGGAGCATATGGGAATGTTATCCGTGTGTTAATGCCATTAGTTATTACAGATGAACAACTTGAAGAAGGTTTAACAATTATTGAAGAATCATTACAAACTTGTTATGAGCAAGCGAAAATCGCTCGTGTTTAAAAGCTGAATAATAAATCGCAAACATTCTAGCTGGCTCTATATAAAATGCAGAAAATTCATTTTATAATAAAGGTAGTAAAGTGAATCGATGGATTTAAAGTTAGGGGTGGCTAGGATGGTTGCAGAAAAGGAACGAGTGTTAATGGATTTACAAGATGTATTTGAATATGCGTTTGACGAAATTTTTGTTACTGACGAGAAGGGGATCGTTGTACGTGTAAATAGTACATGTGAAAGACACTATCAACTAGCTGCTGAAGAGTTAGTAGGTAAGCATGTGAAAGAATTGCAAAAGGATGGAATTTTTTATCCATCGGCAACATTAGAAGTAATTGAAAAAAGGAAACCGGTTGAACTCGTTCAAATGACGAAATCAGGGGAGTATTTACATGTTCGCACAAGACCTGTTTTTGATAATGAGGGAAATTTAAGAAGAGTGATTAGTTATTCTCGAGATCTTACTGAACTCTATCAATTACGTCAAAAGGTAGAGGAAATGAATAACCAGTTAAAAACATATAAAAAAGAATTAAGAGAAACGTATGAACATGAAGGACTTATTTTTAAAAGCATTGCTATGCAAAGAATAGTCGAAACAATCAAAAAAGTATCAGTAGTAGATAGTACTGTTCTCGTTTTAGGTGAAACAGGAGTTGGAAAAAGCCGGCTGGTACGTCATTTACATGAAGTGAGTCATCGGAAAAATGAGAGTTTCTATGAAATTAATTGTGCGGCATTGCCAATTAATTTAATTGAATCAGAGCTTTTTGGATATTCAGGTGGGTCTTTTACAGGTGCAAATCGTGAAGGGAAAAGGGGGTTATTAGAATCAGCGCATAAAGGAACCCTTTTTTTAGATGAAATCGGTGAAATGCCGCTTGAAATTCAAGCGAAGCTGTTACAAGTATTGCAAGAAAAAACATTTCGCCCTATAGGCGGAAGAGAGTTAAAAAAGGTTGATGTTAGAATTGTGGCGGCAACAAATAGAGATTTAAGTGAGATGGTGAAGCAAGGGACATTTCGGAAAGATTTATATTATCGTCTGAATGTTATTCCGATTTCAATTCCGCCACTGCGGGAAAGAACAGAAGACATTTTGCCGCTCGTTTATCATTATTTACAGCACTTTAATGAAAAGTATGGACGTGATGTGAAGTTAGCACCTAGTACATTACAAATGTTTGTAGAATATCCTTGGGAGGGAAACAATAGGGAAATAGAGAATGTAATTGAAAGAATTGTTATTACTGCAGATGATTTTGTAACGGTAGAAGATTTGCCACTATCTATACAAGAGGCCAAAGTTGAACAATCCGGGCAAAGTCTTTATAGAATGTTGGAAGAGGTAGAGAGAAATATTATTCTTAAAGCGTATAAAACGTATGGATCAAGTTATAAAGTGGCTGAGTTTTTGCACATAAGTCAATCTGCTGCCACTAGGAAGATTAAGAAGTTTATCCCGCATTAACGGGCAGTACGTCTCCACTTTGATGAAGGAAAATAGATAAGAGGGAGACCAACTGCCTGTTCATGCCCGATTGGTTCAACTAATAATCAGTGGGTCTCCCACTGATTAAAGTTTTACTTTATAGAGGAGGAAGAGAACAGTGGATAAAAAAGCGACTTTCGTAAATGTAGAGAAAAAGGCGATGTATATAAATGGTGAGTGGGTTACACTACAAGAGCAAATTGAAGTAAATAATCCAGCGACAAAGGAAATATTTGCAACTGTACCAAAGGGTGGAGTAACAGAGGCAAAACAAGCTGTTGATGCTGCGCATGAAGCCTTTAAAACATGGTCAAAATTAACAGCAACGGATCGTGCAGCAAAATTAAAAAAGTGGTTCACACTTATTGACGAAAATAAAGAAGAAATCGCAGCGATTATGACGAAGGAGCAAGGAAAGCCGTTTGCAGAAGCGCTTGGTGAGGTGAATTATGCAAATAGTTTTGTTGAATGGTATGCGGAAGAAGGAAAGCGCGTATATGGTGAAATGATTCCAGCTTCTCATCCAAATAAACGTATTTTAGTTATGAAGCAACCGGTTGGCGTTATGACAGCTATTACACCTTGGAACTTCCCAGCTGCTATGATTACGAGGAAGGTAGCTCCAGCACTTGCAGCAGGCTGTACAGCAGTTGTAAAACCTGCAAGTCAAACACCGTTAACGGCATTGAAATTAGCTGAATTAGCCCATGAAGCAGACATTCCAAAAGGTGTAATAAATATTGTAACAGGTAGTGCAAAAGTAATCGCTGATACGTGGATGGAAGATGGACGCGTTCGAAAAGTATCCTTTACAGGATCAACTGAAATCGGGAAAGAATTAATGGCTAGTGCTGCACAAACGATGAAAAAAGTTTCATTAGAATTAGGCGGTCACGCTCCATTTATCGTAATGAATGATGCGGATTTAGATAAAGCGGTAGAAGCGGTGATTGGTTCAAAATTCCGTAACGCAGGACAAACGTGTATATGTACAAACCGAGTATTCGTTCAAGAAGAAGTATACGAAGTATTTGTAGAGACGTTCCAAAAGGCAGTAGGACAGCTGAAAGTAGGAGACGGCTTCGGTGACGGAACTACTGTAGGACCACTTATTGATGAGAATGCAGTTTCAAAAGTACAAGAACATATCGAAGATGCTATTCAAAAGGGGGGAGAAGTTTTATATGGTGGCCAAAAAATTGCAGAGTTAGATGGACACTTTATTCAACCAACTGTAATTGGATTGGCGAATGATACGATGCTTTGTATGAATGAAGAAACATTTGGACCAGTTGCACCTATTGCAAAATTTAAAACAGTTGAAGAAGTAATCGAACGTGCAAACAATACACCATACGGTTTAGCTGCATATATTTTCACGAAAGATATTAGTCAAGCATTCCAAATTAGTGAAGCGCTAGAATACGGTATTATCGGTTTAAATGATGGACTTCCATCAGTTGCACAAGCCCCATTTGGAGGGTTTAAAGAAAGTGGTATTGGCCGTGAAGGAGGCCATTTCGGCATCGAAGAATATTTAGAAATTAAATATATTTCATTAGGGCTATAAGTAGTATACTAGAATCTCTATATGCTAACAGGGAAGGAGATTCTAGTATGATATATTGGCTATTATTACTCGTAACAATTATTTTTGAGGTAGCTGGAACGATTGCAATGAAATTATCGAACGGTTTAACAAAGTTCGTTCCAAGTATACTTATTTTCGTGTTCTATGGTATTTGTTTTAGTGTTTTTGCTATCGTTGTTAAAAAGATTCATTTAAGCATTGCTTATGCAATTTGGTCTGGTATGGGAACATTACTTATTACAATCATTAGTGTGTACTTTTTTAAGGAGCATATTAGCTTATTTCAAGCATTTTGTATTCTCTTTATCGTTTTAGGCGTGATTGGACTTAAGGTTTCATCGGCATCATAAAAGGCTATCTTCAGGTGTGAAGATAGTCTTTTGTTTTTATCCCGCTATTTGNNAAGAAGTTAGGTGGGAGATCAACTGCCCGTAAACGCCCGATTGATGTGGGCTCATAATCAGTGGGATGGACAAAACCCCCACTGATTACAGTTTCACTTTATTAAAACGCCCAGTTACCTTTACGGAAGATAGGTTCATGTCTTCCATCAGCTGTAATACCGTCGATATCAAGCTCAGCTGATCCGATCATGAAGTCTTGGTGTGTAATACTAGCGTTTGCACCGTTTTCAGCAAGTTCTTCTTTAGTCATTGTTTTTCCACCAACTAAGTTAAATGCATAAGCATTTCCGATCGCAAGGTGGCAAGATGCGTTTTCGTCAAATAGTGTATTGTAGAATAAAATATTTGTGTTTGAAATTGGTGAGTCATGGGGTACTAAAGCTACTTCTCCTAAGAAGTGAGAACCTTCATCTGTTTCTACTAAATGTTTTAAAGCTTCTTCACCAACTTCAGCTTTATAGTCTACGATACGCCCGTTTTCAAATGTTAACGTGAAGTTATCGATAACGTTACCTGCAAATACTAACGGTTTTGTGCTAGACACTTGGCCGTTCACGCCTGTTTTAAGTGGCATTGTAAATACTTCTTCAGTTGGAATATTAGCCATAAAAGGTATGTTCTTTT
Source organism: Bacillus cereus (assembly GCA_002578045.1). GTDB lineage: Bacteria > Bacillota > Bacilli > Bacillales > Bacillaceae_G > Bacillus_A > Bacillus_A cereus_AK. The sequence continues at coordinate 921 of NUMR01000071.1, read as the reverse complement.
CATTTAGGCTACCAGCACCAGCCCATACATGCTTCTCTGGAAGCTCAATTGTTAAATCTGTTCCAGGACCTGTATAGTGAAGAGCTTTATAATGTTTTTCGTTTAAGTAATCGACTTTTGTATGTAACGTTTCATTATGTTCTTTCCATGCTTCTATAGGATTTTCTAAATCAGCGCGAGTAGCTTTGAAAATAGCATCCCATAGTTTCGTTTCTTGTTCTTCTGGTGCTACGTCAGGGAATACTTTCGCGGCCCATTCTTTCGTAGGAACAGAAACGACACACCAGCTAACTTTATCTGCTTGTACGTAATCACGGTATACTTTCATCGCTTCTCCAGCTACTTTATGAGCTGTTGCGATACGCGTTGGTTCTACACCTTTTAATAAATCAGGATTTTCTGCATAAATAGACATAAATGCAGCGCCTTCTTTTGCTAATTCTTCACGAGCATGTACTTTCCAAGACGGGAACTCAGCGAATGCTTCTTCAGGAGCTAGATCGAACTTTAAGCGTGTTAACGTTTCGTCATTCCAATCCACATATACGTGTTTTGCACCAGATTTATATGCTTTTTCTGTAACGAGGCGTACAAATTGTACAGCTTCAAGAGGTGCGCTAATTGATAAAGTTTGTCCTGGTTGAATATTAACACCAATATTAACTGCAAGGGCAGCATATTTCTCTAACGTTTGTTCAAATGACATATGTATAATCTCCTTTAGTTTGAAAAATTTCTTACTATATATAATACAAGAAAATTCTAAAAATATATATAAATATAAAGGAAAAAGAGAGCTCAAAATGTATTGAAATCTCACATTTATCCCGCTATTTGCGGGCAGTAAGACTCCCACCTCAAAATTCGGCGAATGCGAGGAAGTTAGGTGGGAGATAACTGCCCGTAAAAGCCCGATTGGTG
>NUMR01000070.1 GCA_002578045.1 Bacillus cereus | reverse complement strand
GTAGGGAAAGACAAAATTAAAGATGTTTGTAATAAAAGCTTACTTATAGATACAGAAACAAATGAAGAGTTTTGTCCGCAATGTAGGTCAGTAGAACAAGAAGACCAACAACTTGCAAAAGAAACACTGGCTATTAAGAAGAAAAACGAAATTATTCACTTATACGATTCGTTTTCAGATAACAGCCTTATAAATCCTAAGTTAAAAAAAGCAACATTTGATAGTTATGTACCACCTACACCGGAATTAGCAAATGCTAAAGAAGTAATGATGGATTTTGCTAGAAACTTTGATCTTAACAGGTCAGAAAGCATTGTAATTACAGGTAATTACAGAGTCGGAAAGAGTCATTTATGTGTAGCGGCTACAAAAGAAATTATGAGAAAAGGCTACAGCGCAATGTTTATAGAAATGAATGCACTCTTTACGAAAATCACATCTACATGGAATAAAAATAGCGAATTAACAGAGGACAAGCTAATGTCTATCCTCGCAAATGTAGATGTACTTGTATTAGATGACTTCGGAGCTGAGTGTACGGAAAAAGATGCCGAGGGGGTTACTTGGAAGAAAACGAAAACAAAAGATATCCTCGAGCGCAGGTTAGGAAGAACAAACTTATTTACAACAAACTTCGGAGTTATGGAGTTAGCCGAAATGTATGGAGAACGTGAGTTTAGTCGGATTATGGAAGATACCCAAGTGTTGAAAATGTACGGTGAAAATTACAGTTTACGGAATTTCAAAAAGGAGGAATAAGCATGTGTGCATTATGTCATGATACAGGAATTATTCGTAAAGAAACTTATCAGGGTGTAACTCTAACGGAAGGATGTAATTGTGAGGTAGCAAAGCAACAGCAAGAAGAAAATGATAAGCGTTGG
>NUMR01000006.1 GCA_002578045.1 Bacillus cereus | reverse complement strand
ACTACAGGTACCAGATTAAGATGTATATTTTGAGAACACCTTTTCTTTTTCTCTTTCCTTCTGATACACTATGACAGTATGATATACATGGACTGGAATTTTTTATACTGGAAATAATAAAAAAGAGAACTTGTCTAGAATGTAAGCGTATGGTAATATCAAAGATGTACTGATTGACTATATTATCCAATTGGTCATTTTTGGAGGTGACGATGTGGCGATAGATCGAAAACGTTCTATTATTGAAGCTGCAACAAAGTCTTTTTCAGCGTTCGGTTATAAAGCAACAACGATGGATCAAGTAGCGAAATTAGCGAATGTAGGAAAAGGAACGATTTATACTTTTTTCAAAAATAAAGAAGAGCTATTTGGCGAAATTATTTCTAACTTAGTTACAGAAATGAAGCAAGTCGCAAAACACGCAATTCGTTCAGATGTTTCATTTTTTGAAAATGTACATAAAGCATTATATAGCATCTTAGAGTTTAGAAAAGAACATCAGCTCATGATTAAATTAATTCAAGAAGAGCGCGATATGGGAACGAAAGAAGTACAAGAAGTGATGCAACAAGTAGATGTGGAAATCATTTCTGTTATCCAATCGTATTTAGAAATTGCGATTGAAAAAGGTGAAATTAGCAAATGTGATCCAGAAATTACAGCATTTATTATGCTTCGTCTATACGTATCGCTTATTTTTGATTGGGAAAAAAATCATGAACCGCTAGAAAAAGAAAAAATCGCAGAATTATTTGAACTTTATTTACTAAAAGGATTGTCAAATTAAGATAATCCTTAGTAGCCGATGTCATATTACTGTTCGGATTAGGAGTAGAAGTACAGAGTATTCCATACTTCATACTCTTTAGCATTGTTACAAGTTTAGCGTTTATCTTTGTATTATCAATTGGAACAATTGCTTCATTAACTTGGATGCACAAACGACAATTTAAAAATATTGCTGAAAATCAAGAAGTTGAAGCATAAAAAAAAAGCACCTTTTCTGTGCTTTTTTATTTTAATGCAGGGCATCTTTTTTGTAGTAAATCTATGAACTTTTCAATATTTGAGCTTGTAATGTATCCTAACTTTATATATTCATCTTCATAATAAAGTATTATTTTTTTATCAAAGATTCTTTTTTTCGTTTCTATAGATAAAATTTTTTCATATTCAAATTCGGAAATTAATGTATTTTTATATTGGGCAAAAAAGAGGAGTCTTCTATTAGTAGCAAGTAGCATGCCTGGATATGGGACTTTATGCGTATTAATATAGTCAGTAAGTGAACATTTTAAAGTAGATACAATAACTTCATCTTTATGCAATAGTTGTTTTGCAACTGTTAAAATTGGATTCATTGTGTCCATTCCTTTTATCTGTATTTATAAATATTGTATCAAAACGGAAGAGACCCTCAATATGCAATATTGCATATTGAGGGTCTCTTCCGTTTTGTTTTTGTAGTTTCTCTTGGTTTACGATAGGAGAACGATATAGCTTGCTCTTTGTAGCAAGAAAAGTTGGTTCTCTCGTTTTTCTTGCTTGGTTTGCTGGTTTGAAAATATGGTAGAAAGAAATTGTATCCCCTCAATTTTTATAAATATGCCTACTGTAAATTTCTAAAAGTAGTATGTTTTCCCCTCCAATTAACAGATTTTCCCCTATGTATAATATTAATATAGTAAAATAATAAGAACCTGTATTGCAGTTTCCAATAATATACTATATAATCAGTTTAAGAAAACGTTTTCATGCAAAGGGGGAGAATTTCGTGTCGACTATAGAGGACGTGGCGAAATTAGCGGGGTTATCAAGAACAACGGTTTCTAGAGTGATCAATAATCATCCATATGTTTCAGATGAGAAGAAAAAAAGGGTTCAATTAGCAATGAAGCATTTAGGCTTCGTTCCTAATTCTGCGGCAAGAAGGCTTCGTAAACAAAAAACAGAAACAATTGCGGTGCTAGTTCCAAGAATTACAAATCCTTTCTTCAGTAGATGTATTGAAGCAATCGAGATTGCTGCCTCTGAACATAAATATAAACTGATTATTTGTCAAACAAGATATTTACCGGAAAAAGAGATGGAGTATTTACAATTATTATCTACGAAACAAGTAGATGGGATTATTCTATGTTCACTGGAAAATCCATGGGAGAATGTGGAGCCATACTTACAGCACGGTCCAATCGTCTTATGTAATGAATATATTGAGGAAGCAAATATTCCAACAGTGAAGTTTGATCATGCGCAAGGAGCATACATAGCTGCGAAGCATGTGTTAGAACAAGGATATCGTAATCTTATTTTTTGTCGTGGTAACGAAACGAAAGTTGTTAGCCAGCAGCGAAAAATGGGCTTTTTACGTGCAATAACTGAGAAGAGCCGCCAAGTAGAATCAATTGATTTTATTGAAAACGCTTTCTCTTGGGGTGATGGAAAGAGAATATTCCATGATGTATTAAAGGACAAAAAAAATCCTACCGCGATTTTGGCAGGAGGCGATGAGGTAGCAGCTGGAATTATTGCAGAGGCGAAGCGCCATAACTGGAGCATTCCAGATAATCTCGCTGTTATCGGTTTTGATAATCAAATTTTATCGCAGATTACAGAACCAGGTATTACGACAATTGAACAGCCAATCGATGAAATGGCTCGAAAAGTTGTCGACTTGATGATGGATAAAATCCATACGAAAAATTATCGTAAAAAAGAATTGTATGAGTTTGAACTAGAACTCTTGGTGAAAGGTTCAACGATGAAGGATACGATGTTATTAGCCTAGTAGACTATGTCAGCTAGGTTTTTTTTTGTTCACAAACTACTATTCTTCGTGAACACAATCATCACATTTGTTATGGTATGCCTCGTGTTGCTCATCAATTTCTTTCCCGCAATGCACACAAGTCTTCGTCGGTAAATTTCTGAAAAACTCCATTGGTTGATCAATCATGTCAATCCCTCCATTTCTTACTACCATTGTATTAGTACAAAAAACAAAAGTCAACAACTGTTTTATAACAAAATTGAAAATTAATGAAAAAGTTTAGGAAATGGATTATAGTAAACAATGTAGGATGTAAGTAAAAACTGCATTGTTACTCGTTTTTAGAAAGGAAGGATACATATGAAAATGACTGTTGTCGGCTTTTGGGGCGGCTTTCCAGAAGCGGGAGAAGCAACGTCGGGGTATTTGTTTGAACACGATGGTTTTCGTTTACTTGTAGACTGTGGTAGTGGTGTACTAGCACAGCTCCAAAAATATATAACACCATCTCATATAGATGCAGTTGTATTGTCGCACTATCATCACGATCATGTTGCAGACATTGGGGTGCTGCAATATGCGAGGCTAATTACGAGTGCAACAAAAGGACAACTACCAGAATTACCGATTTATGGTCATTCGTTTGATGAGAATGGATTCCATTCTTTAACGCATGAACCGCATACGAAAGGAATTGCGTACAATCCAGAAGAAACACTTCAAATTGGACCGTTTTCCATTTCATTCTTAAAAACTGTTCATCCTGTTACATGCTTTGCGATGCGTATTACAGCTGGTGATGATGTTGTTGTATACAGCGCTGATTCAAGTTATATTCCTGAATTTATTCCATTTACAAAAAATGCTGATCTTTTCATTTGTGAGTGTAATATGTATGCACATCAAGAAGCGGCAAAAGCAGGGCATATGAATAGTACAGAAGTAGCAAGTATTGCGAAGGATGCGAAAGTAAAAGAACTTGTATTAACGCACTTACCACATACAAGCAATTCAAATGATTTAGTAACAGAAGCAAAACAAATTTTCAGTGGCCATATTACGCTAGCGTATAGTGGTTACGTTTGGAATTCATGAGGTGATACGATGTTATTTATTGATAATAAAGGGATTACAGATCCTACGATAAATTTAGCAGTTGAAGAATACTGTGTGAAAAATTTAGATATTAACGAAACATATTTACTGTTCTACATTAATGAACCTTCCATTATCATTGGTAAAAACCAAAACACAGTGGAAGAAATTAATGCAGATTACGTAAAAGAAAAAGGAATTCATGTCGTTCGTCGTCTATCAGGTGGAGGCGCAGTATATCACGATTTAGGAAACTTAAACTTCAGCTTTATTACGAAAGATGATGGAGACAGTTTCAGCAACTTCAAAAAATTCACAGAGCCTGTAACGAAAGCGCTTGGTAAATTAGGCGTAAATGCAGAGCTAAGTGGCCGTAACGACATTTTAGCTGAAGGTAGAAAAATTTCAGGTAACGCACAGTTCTCAACGAAAGGTCGTATGTTCAGTCACGGTACGTTACTATTTGACTCTGAAATCGATCACGTCGTATCAGCGTTAAAAGTAAAAATGGATAAGATTCAATCAAAAGGAATTAAATCAATCCGTAGCCGCGTTGCGAACATTACAGAATTCTTAAATGAAAAGATGACGACAGAAGAGTTTAGACAACTTCTTCTCGAAACAATTTTTGAAGGTGAAACAGAAATTCCAACGTACGAATTAACAGAAGCGGATTGGAAAGAAATCTATAAAATTTCTGAAGAGCGTTACCGCAATTGGGACTGGAACTACGGAAAATCTCCAAAGTTCAATTTACAACATTCACACCGATTCCCAGTTGGACAAGTTGACGTTCGTCTTGAAGTGAAAAAAGGAACAGTAACAGAATGTAAAATTTATGGTGACTTCTTCGGTTCATTAGATGTTCATGACATTGAAGAACGTTTAACAGGCGTGCAGTTTGATAAAGATGCATTCGCTGCGGCTTTAGAGGGCGTAGATATCGCACGCTACTTCGGTAACATTACAACTGAAGATTTCTTACATGTATTCTTTTAAACAGGAGAGGCCGTCATAACAGACGTCCTCTTTCTTTGTAATCCTTACCTAAAAATCGATATATTTAAGAAATTGCTCATATGTCTTTTCAATAGATGAAGACAATAATGGATTACCGACATTATATGTTACAGTTTATTTTCATGAAGATGGAGCGGACGCTCTTAACTTGCACAGAGAGCATACGACGTTACATAAAGAGGAACTTGATAAACTTAGAGAAAAGATGAGTGCATATTATCCTAAAATGATTTCTATACTAGTGTAATAATTTACTTTCAAATAAAATGCCTTCATCCTCCCAAATGAAATCGGTAGGAGGTGATCCCTTTATATTCAGTTAATAGAATATCACTTGCCACTTTAATTTTCTTTTAATATAATTAATTTAGAATTTTTAAATATTCTAAATTTTGTAAAGGTGGGGTTTGTGTGAATCTCGTTCAATCTTTGGCTGAAACGGCAAAAAAGAAGGGGGATAAATCGGCTTATATATTTATGGATCAGTCGGTCTCGTATGACCAATTAAACAAAATGGTCATAAAGTTTTCTGGCAATTTAGCAAAAATGGGCATTGGAAAAGGGGACAATGTCGCATTAGTTGTTGGGAATTCACCGCATTTTTTGGTCGGTTTATACGGAACAATGAAAGCTGGAGCAACTGTCATTCCAGTTAATCCAATTTATACAGCAGACGAAATGCATTACATTTTACAAAATGGAGATGTAAAAACAATCATCGTACTCGACGTCCTTCTACCTGTTATACAATCTCTTACAACAAGACTTCCTTCACTTGAAAACATCATCATATGCGAAACCTCATCAGATTTTAACTATACAGAAACCGAAAAAATGAAAACGTTTACTAGTTTTATGGTGACTGGAGATGCAACTTATGAAGGCCCAGAACTAGATGAAGAAGATGTAGCGGTTATTCTGTACACTTCAGGCACAACTGGAAAACCAAAAGGTGCTATGTTAACGCATAAAAATTTATATAGTAATGCTAACGATGTTGCGTCGTATTTACAATTTACTGCCGATGATCGCGTCATTGCGGCACTACCGATGTTTCATGTGTTCTGTTTAACAGTTGCGGTAAATGCGCCGATTGTGAACGGGGCGACAATTTTAATGTTACCGAAGTTTAGTCCAAAAGAAGTATTTCGTATTTGCCGTACGTATGAACCAACGATTTTTGCTGGTGTACCGACGATGTACAATTACTTATATTTATTTGAAGAAGCCAGCGCAGAAGATGTAAAGACACTTCGTTTCTGTATTTCAGGTGGTGCGTCAATGCCTGTTGCCCTTCTACAAAACTTTGAAAAACGTTTTAACGTTATTGTTTCAGAAGGATACGGTTTATCAGAAGCATCACCAGTTACTTGTTTTAATCCGTTAGATCGTCCTCGTAAACCGGGATCAATTGGCACAAATATTTGGCATGTCGAAAATAAAATTGTGAATGAACTTGGGGAAGAAATGCCTTCCGGTGCAGTCGGTGAATTAATTGTTCGCGGCCCTAACGTTATGAAAGGATACTATAATGCACCAGAAGATACAGCAGCGACACTAAAAGATGGCTGGCTATATACAGGTGACTTAGCGAAAATGGATGAAGAAGGTTACTTCTATATCGTTGATCGTAAAAAAGATATCGTCTTAGTTGGCGGTTATAACGTATATCCTCGTGAAGTAGAAGAAGTATTATATACGCACGAATCTGTGGCTGAAGTTGTCGTAATCGGCGTTCCAGACGAAAACTTAGGAGAAGCTGTACGAGCTTACGTCGTTTTGAAGCAAGCAAACGTAACAGAAGAAGAGCTAATGCATTACTGCACGTTACATTTAGCGAAATATAAAGTGCCCAAAAGCATTGAGTTTTTAATAGAATTGCCAAAGAATACGACGGGTAAATTGTTAAGAAGAGCATTGAGAGAGAAAGCGATGCAAGTGTAATGAAGAAAGATATCCTCTTTGGGATATCTTTTGTTTTTTAGAATTGACTAAGCTATAAACCCATATATTTAAACCGTAATATAACTAATGCGGAGGGATATATGCATGGAACAAAAGGAATTACGCTTACGGAACGTACAATATTTGATTTGTGACATTATGGATGAAATGAATGCGGAGAGTGAAAAGAAGAACTTAGAAACATTACAACAAGTAATTGATCATCTTTCAGGGACAATTGGGGATTTGGTAAATCCATCCAGCACGTATTCAATCGATTATTTAGAGAGAAAAGTTCATACAGCGCATTATTTATCCCGCATGAACGAGCAGTAAGACTCCCACCTCAAAATTCGGCTGAAGTAAAGAAGTAAGGTGGGAGCCGAGCTGCTCGTAAAAGCCCGATTGGTGTGGGCTCATAATCAGTGGGGGATGGACAAAACCCCCACTGATTAAAGTTTCACTTTATCAGCGCTTGGATCATTGATAGAAGTTATCTTTAAAGACATTGTCATATTATCAATTTGATCATACGCAATATCATTATTAACAAGTTTCTATAAAGAGAATCTGTAAAAAACGTTCATATAAATTGCACCTCTAATTGCTAGGTTTGCATCTAGCAATTAGAGGTTTTTACTATGATAAGCAAAGCTCTTAATATTTACGTTAAACGTGCATAACAAGTTATAATAGAAGAAATCAATAAGGAGGCTGGCTGTGAAGAATCTTCGTTATCTCAATATATTTACCATATTAATTATATACACACTACTTATGTTTTACATCGGCTGGAACGGATGGGTTTGGCTTCATGCGGTATTTGGCTGGGAATCTTGGGGATATTATGCTTTCATAGTCGCATTTATTTCATATGCGTACATTCTCGTGCAAGTGTTTAAGTTTTTGCCATTTCTGCGAACGATAGGTTCGATTTGGTTCGCGGTTATACAATATGCACTTATGTTGTTGCCATTAGCTGATATTATGGTCTTTATTTTACAGTTTTCAGTAGAGAAAGAAGCGGCAATTATTTGGACAGGGGCGGCTGTGATAGCTGCATTTATCTTTATCTTTGCGTATGGAGTATTTAATGCGTATAGTCCGGTAGTAAGAAAGTACGAGGTGCACATACCGAAAAAGGTAGAGGGGCGTAAAAGTTTACGCATTGCGATGGCTTCTGATATGCATTTCGGTAAACTGTCTGGCGTTTCGCATTTAAAAAGACTTGTTCGTCATGTAAATGAGATGGAACCTGATATTATTTTACTGCCAGGTGATATTATCGATGATCATCCAGGTGTGTTCATTCAAAAGAATATGGGACCAATCATGAAACAAATGAAAGCACCATTAGGCGTATATGGCGTTTTAGGAAACCATGAATACTACGGCAGAGCAGTTCCAGAATTTTTACAAGAGATGGATAAGATTGATATTCGTATTCTTTTAGATGAAGTGATTACAATTGAAGATGACTTTTATCTCGTTGGAAGAAGAGATAAAACAGAGCGAGATCGCCAAAGCTTTGACCAATTAATGAGTACGGTAAATAAATCGATGCCTGTTATCGCAATGGATCACCAGCCATTTGAGTTGAAACAAGCAGCAGCGGCAGGTGTAGATTTATTATTATCCGGTCATACGCACCGCGGACAAATGGCGCCCAATCATATTGTAACGAGAAGAATGTACGAGCTAGACTGGGGATACGCACAAAAAGGCGCGTTCCACGCAATTGTTTCTTCTGGATTTGGATTTTGGGGACCGCCGCTTAGACTTGGTAGTAGGTCGGAGATTGTGCAGGTAGAGGTTACGTTAGAATAGGGGTTATGAAATAGAGAGCTGATGGCTCTCTATTTTTTTCAATAAAAACAAATAACAATAAATATTTATGTTGGTGCTAATTTCATAAAAGAGATACGATTATAAGACTCGATTAAAATAAAGGGGGATTATAAGTGATCATATCAGATGTACTATACGGAGAATTTGAAGTGGATGCAGTGCTAGAAGAATTAATTTTAAGTAAGCCTATGCAAAGACTAAAGGGAATTCATCAAGCAGGCGCAAGTTACTTAATGAACGAGAAATGGAATGTAACGCGCTTTGATCATTCAGTTGGTGTTATGTTATTAGTTAAAAAACTAGGTGGTTCAGTAGAAGAACAGATAGCTGGTTTACTGCATGACGTATCACATACTGCTTTTTCCCACGTGATTGATTACGTTTTTGATAATGAAGATGAAAGTTATCATGAAGAGATATTTAGTTCTGTTGTGAAAAACTCAGAAATTCCAGCGATCCTTGCGAAGCATGGTTATAACTATGAAGATATGTTATTGGATAATTCGAAGTGGACGTTACTGGAAAGATCAGCGCCCGAATTATGCGCAGACCGAGTGGATTATACGTTGCGAGATATGTATACATATGGTTATATTTCTTTAGAAGAAGTTCACAGTTTTTTAGAGGATGTCATCGAAGTAGAGGGGAAAATGGTTCTTCAAAGTATCGAAATAGCTGAATGGTTTACAGAAACGTATTACAAAGAAGTAATTGATTTCTTTATGGAACCAATGAATATTTACGGAAATGATATGTTAGCGAAAACGTTAAAGGTAGCTCTTCATAAAAGGATTATTCATGCAGATGATTTTCTTCTTGAAGATGATAAGCTTATTTTGAAATTGCAGCAATGTAATGACCCCAAAGTAGAAGCTTTATTAAGCAAAGTTCAGCCAAATATAAAAGTAAAAGAAGATAGAAACGATTATGATTTACATCAGAAAAATAAAGTGCGTCTTATTGATCCGCTGTTACTTCGTGCAGGGGAAGTTATTCACTCGTCTGTTGTGTCAGAAAACGTAAGGAAGATGAGTGAGGTCGCTTATGAAAAAGCGGTGAGAGGGATGTATGTGAAAGTGGTTTAAAAGAAAAAGATGTCANNTGACATCTTTTTCTTTTAAAGGGTTGTTTGTATAGAAATGTGTTACATTTTTATGGTGAAAAATAAAATTTTAAAGTTTTCTATTAATAATAATTGTGAAAAAAATACTAATTTTTAATGTGTAGAAAATAATAATTTTTCAAATGAATGATTTATAATCTTTCGTTCTTTATATATAGATTTTTTGTCTTTTAACGTAATTCAAAGATTTTTGTCGTTTTTTGTTGTAATTTTTATATTATAATATATATAATGTTCGGGATTGGCTATTATAACATAAAAATTTTTAAAAACAGAATTGAATCATATAGTTTATTTCAATATAATTTAATTGTTAATTAATAACATATTTAGGTTAGGACTCTTTATTGCGGTAATAATTCTTTTTTATATAGGGGGATTTACAAAATGGTTAAAACGGCAAAGCCTGAAATGATGAATGAATTAAAAGAAATAGTTTACAAATTATTTCCAAAAAATATTATGAAAGAAGAATTGTACGAAGAATCTAAAGAGCATAAACGATTTGTAGAGCTAAAAGAAACATTTATAGAAAACGAAAGTTCTCAAAAGGAAGTTTTGTCTTTAATCTAGTCAACATTTTGTGATTACCATGTATCAGATTGTACAGATTTAAACTTATATAATTGTTTAGAATATAACGTGTTGTTAAATGGAAGAGAACCGATGTTAAATGATGATATTGATTGGATACGAAAATCAAGAGGTGAGCGTCTTGATTTAGGGATTTTTGTTAGTTTGCTTGATAAATATTATTATTACTACGTATTAAAAACAACATATAATGAAGATGTAAGGGAATGGACTTTTGAAATAATCGATGTAGAAATGGATACCATTTGTGAATTTGAAAAACGAATGAATACAAAAGGGTTTGTAAGAGTAGAGCGTGAGGTTGCTAGAACGGCAATACCTGATATAGAAACGGAATGTTTACGTATGGGAGAAGTTAACGTATTCCATGCTTTATTTACGGATTCGGTTAGTGAAATATAAAATATATATGCAGTTTGTACTATATTGAAAGAGTCGCTAAGAAAGTAGGATGTTACTAATTTCTTAGCGACTCTTTTTATTAATTATCAAACCAATTCCGAATCTCAATATCTCCAAGAGTCGCATAACGTACGTGCGGGGAGTTTTGTAATTTTAATAACTCTTTCGACGGACCAGTAATAACAATTCCGTATACTTTTACACCGTTATCTTTTACATATTGATAACGTTTATCTAAGTTTAGTTCTTTCTCAGAAAGCGCTGCTATTTTGCTTACCGTTTTTTTATGGATAGAAAGGACGCGCATCATTTCGGTTACTTTGTCTTCTTGCGTTTTCTGCTTGTCAGTTTCATTATCAAGGAATCTTACATGTTCGGGAAACCCTATAGCTTCCCCACCGTGAAGGATATAGTTGTTTACATTTGTTCTTTCTTGTCCCGTATCTAAAGCGTACCATACAGGAGTTGGAGGGAGTTCTTATGCCTCAAATATACTATATAAAAGCGGTTCTAATTCTTTTAAAGTGTAAGCTTTATCAAAAGAAATTGCTACTTCTGCAACGGTTCCATCATGTACCTTTGCAAGTGTATCCCATACTTTTTTTGAGGAATCCTTTAAATAATCACCCTGCTCTGTTTTAGGATGAACAAAGAAGAGTTTTGGTTGATAGAACGGATTCATCCAAGTTTGCTTCGTAACATCTACAGATGATAAGAAGCTTTTTGTTTCTATTGTAGTTGTTTTATATTTTTTTTCTTTTCGATACCAATCGATAAAGGCGTTGTAGGCTATTGTAAATAACCACGGCCTAATTTCTTCGCCTTTATAATAATCAATATGGACGAGCATGCGGTAAAAGGTTTCCTGCATGAGATCTTCAGCAAAATGAGAATCTCCGGTTAGGGAGAGAAGATAGCGAAATAAATCTTGCATATGCTCTGAGTAAATTTCTTCTAATGATTGTTTGCGTTTCACTACATTTCCCTCCCTTCATACATAACAACGAAATACATATAAAAAAGTTACAATTTTTTATGGAATTATAGTAAAAAACGTCAAGAATTGGATTGCGTTCTCTTTTATCATAATACATATAAGGCGGGTGAACAGAGATGGAAGGCTATGAAACACAAATTCAAAGGTCAATTGATTATATTGAGGAAGATGTAATGGAAAAACAAACGCTGCGTAATTTAGCGCGGGTTGCAGGTTTTTCTGAGTCGCATTTTCATCGTGTATTTCAGGCGTTAGTAGGTGATACAGTAATGGAGTATGTTCGAAAGAGGAGGTTAGCCCGGGCAGCTTATCAACTTTCTCATACGGATGAAAAAGTTATTGATATCGCGTTTGAACATGGCTTTCAATCTCACGAAACGTTCACGAGAGCCTTTAAAAAATTATTTCAAATGACACCGAGTGAATATCGAAAACAAGAAATCGAAACACCGATGTATTACAGAGTGAATGTAAAGCAAAGAAAATTAAATCCGTATTTAGGAGGCATACAAATGGAATATCGTATTGTAAATAAACCAGAATTTTTAGTGGCGGGTTATGAACTGAAGACGACAAGTAAAGAAGGAAAAAACCATCAAGACATTCCAGTATTTTGGCAAGAATATTTACAAAAAAATCTTGGGACAACGATTCCGAATCGTAAAGATACGAGCCAATGGGTAGAGCTTGGATTATGTACTGATTTTAATTTAGAAACAGGGGACTTCACTTATATTATTGGAATGGAAGTTACAGACTTTGAAAATGTACCAAATGAAATTGCAAAGCGTATTTTCCCGGCAGCAACATATGCAGTATTTACAACGCCGAAAGTTCCTCATGAAGAAATGGTATCGTCTATTCACCAAACTTGGAATGCAGTATTCTCAGAATGGTTCCCGCATTCAGGATATGAACATTGCGGAGTTACAGAGTTTGAACTGTACGATGAGCGTTGCCACGAAGATAAGAGTGAGTTTGCACAAGTAGAGCTTTGGATACCGGTGAAGAAAAAATAATAGGGTAAGAGCGAATCATTGGGAGATGGTTCGCTTTTTTATAAAAGGGGAAATAGGAAAATGTTCAAAAAACTAGAATGTGTATCTATACATACGAAAGATATAGAAAGATCAGTTTCTTTTTATAAAGAAATGGGAATGAAGCAAAACTGGATGATAGAAAGAGAACTAGAAGAAGGGGTTATTTGGACGTTAATAGGATTGAAGTTTCCAGATGAGAAAAGTTCGGAGTTAGTAATAAGCAATCATCCGGATATTAATTTTACGGAAGTCGAAGTATTAGTAGAAGATGTACAACAAACGTATGAAAGTTTAAAAGATAATAAAGATGTAAAATGGATTCGCGAACCATTTCCAACAGAATCAGGACATGTTGCAGTAATGGAAGCACCTGATGAGAATGTGTTTGTGTTAGTAGGGAAATAGCTGAAATATGGAGTGACCTTTCATAGTGAGTTATGAAAGGTTATTTTTATCCCGCTATTTGCCGGGCAGCGCGATTGGTGAGGGCTAATAATCAGTGCGGGATGAACAAAACCTCCACTGATTAAAGTTGCACTTTATAAGTGGATTGTTAAATTTGTATTGTTTTATCTGTAATACATTTGAAAATGGTAAAATAAAATAGCAATTAAATATTTCGGGTGGGAGGTTATGCCCTTTCTTCATTTTGTGAAGAAAGGAGGTGTAATCTTATGGAATTTCTTTTGCAAATTTTGTTGGAAATCACAAAAACTATAGCTAGAGAAGGTATAGTTTTGGGATTTAAGAAATTAACGGTAAAAAAGCGCAAAAAGAAGACCACCCGTCTGCCTGCGAAGCGTGGGAAGTCTTCTAAGCGCAAATAAGCTTTAGTTGCAACCTTCCACCTTGCGGTAATTAGTTGCAGTGACGGGGTGTTGGAAGCACCTCGTCTACTTCATTTTATGCAAAACTTAGTTAGTTTATACTTCTATTTATAGTATAACAGTTTAGAAATGTATTTGTTAATAGTTTTATTTTTACTTTGTATAGTAGGAGAAGAAGATTATTTTTATCAGGTATTTTCTGTAAATTTATATATATGAAAAATTTATTATATAGTTTCAATTACCGCAAAATTCTCCCAGAAAAGAAAAAAAGACGCCACATAGCGTCTTTCCTACGAACGAAACGGAAACACAAGAATAATCGTCGTTCCTTTCCCAAGTTCGCTATCAATAGAAATTGTCCCGTTATGAGCATGAACGAGCTGCTTTGTAATGGCGAGGCCAAGTCCAGTTCCGATGTTGCTTTCTTCTGTATTTGTTCCTCGGTAATATCGTTCAAATAAAAGGCCCTTCGTTTTTTCATCCATTCCTTTGCCATCATCAGAAATAGATAGTGTAAATGAATTAGCGTTTTGTGAAAGTTTGACGATTACCTTTGTCGTTTCGTTATTATGTTTTACAGCGTTTGCGAGTAAGTTTTCGATGATACGCTGGAACCATTTTTCTTCAATGAAATATTGAATTTTGTTTGAGCTCGGTACGAATTCAATATTTTGATTTTGAAGCGTCGGGTTATTAATAAATTGTAGTAATACTTTTTGGACGAACTGATTCATTTCAACGTTTACGTGTTGCGCAGGAAGAGCGTTATTTTTTAATTGATACGTTAAGCTTAAATCGTCAATTAATGTAGTCATATATTGAGATTTCTCTTTCATAACGCTGCCGAACTGCTGAATGTCGTGATCAGTCCAGTTGTACTGATTGGATTCTAGTAATAGCGCATAGCCATATATAGAGCTAAGTGGTGTTTTTAAATCGTGTGTGAGACCAGTAATCCATTCTTCTCGTGTTTGCTGAAGTACTTGCCTCATTGCTTCGTTTTTTTTGAGTGTAATAGAAAGGTGCTCTAGTGAACTTGTAACATCTCTAAATAAGCGGAACGACCATTTTTCTTTACCAGATCGTCGGAATCGGACTGGTTTTCCTTTTTTACTAACAGGTTCTTCATATTTTCCACCAGCGATATTTTTAAGCCAGCGCATCGTGTGTAATAAAGGCTTTCCAAACTTATTTCCGTACCAAATAGATAGAATGACTAAATAAACAAAGATGATAAGAAGGATTAATCCGCATCCGAGTAGAAACTTTTTAGTAAATATATCCTCAATTTCGTCATCTGGGTAGTAGTACTCGTTTTTTGCAGTTACAACAAGAAGATGCCCGCTATTTGCATCATAAAAGCTAGACGTGTTTTCTTTATGATTCCACGGTTCTTTTTCATTAAGGGCAGCTTGTATTGCAGAAAACGTTTTTTTCTTTCCATTTGTGAAGGAAAACACTTCTTCGCCATTGTTATTAAATATTTGTAGCGTTGCTTTTTCTTTAGAAAGCAACTGTTTTTCTTGTTCCGTTAATGTGAACGAATCTGTAGTGACAGAAGAGTGCTCTTTCTGAATTGTTTTCAGTAGTGCATTGCTTTTTAACATACCACCGTAAATAACAAGTACTTTCTTTTTTTCTAATTCAATTTCCCAATATGTAAATGTATAATTGCTTTCTATATGATGCTGTATATATGCAAGTAAAGATGTTTTCGTATAAGAATTTGGGACATCACTTGGTGTATTAAAGTGATAGAGGATTTTTCCGTTTTTATCTACAACTTGGAGCCAGTCGTTTTTCTCTTTCATTAAATCTTCCATTTTAGCTTTTAATGAAATATCGCCATTTTCTGAAGAGATATATCTTGAAATTGTAAAACTATCAACATCTGGAATGTTACGTTCGTACGAAGTACTAGTAACAAGAAAGACCAAATATGTGAAAGCAGCTACTACAGCAATAAGTAATGTAACTAAAACAAATACGTGTTGCAATATAAATTGGATAATAAGTCGTTTATTAAAATTCATATCATCACCCTACTTTGTAACGAACTTATAGCCAAGTCCGCGAACGGTTTTTATATATTCTGGTTTACTTGGATCTTGTTCAATTTTTTCACGTAGTTTTCGAATGTGAACCATAACGGTATTGTCATCTCCATTATAGGCAGGTGCTCCCCAAACTTTTTCATATATTTCTTCTTTCGAGAATACGTAGTTCGGATTCTCACAAAAGAAGAGTAGTAGTTGAAAGAGTTGAGCGGAACATTCGACAACGTGTCCATCTACTGTAAGTTCTGCGGAATGTTGATCAATTTCAAGTCTCCCAAATGAAATGGAGTGTGCTTTAGGTTCGTATGGTACTGTTTGCTTCATATGTCTTCGAAGTTGCGCTTTCATACGAGCTACTACTTCTAGTGGATTAAATGGCTTTGTAATATAATCATCTGCGCCGTATGAAAACCCAGATATTTTATCTAAATCAGATGTTTTTGCTGTTAAGAAGAAGATAGGACAATCTGTTTTTTGGCGAATAATCGGACAAATATCAAAACCAGATTGTCCAGGAAGCATTATATCTAAAATAATTAAATCGTAATTGTTTTGTTCAATGAGAGATAAAGCTAATTCGGCTGATGTTGCAGTTGTAATATGAGAAAAACCTTCCTTTTCAAGAATGGTAGTGAGTAATTGTAAAATTGCTGTTTCATCATCAACGAGTAATATATTTGCTTGATACATAAGAATCCCTCCTAATTTCCTCGAATATCATATCATCTTTTTGTAACATATGGAATTTTTAAGGGGAATTTAAGGTTTTTTTTTACAAAAAATTAAGGATCAAGTGATATGATAAAAGTAATATAGGGGAGGAGATGAGTGTGAATCCGTTTCAAATGATGAGAGCTAGATATTTTTTAATTGTATTTGCACTATTAATTTTAGTAGCAAGAAGTAGTGAAAAATTGATAGAAAGTACATTTTATATACAAAATTCTTTTTTTATAAATATACTTATATTTTATATCCTTCCGATTGCATGGATTTTTTATGAGTATAGAAAGCACGGTGTTTCATTTTCATTATTTGTTAATAAAAATGAAACATTTAATTTGGTGCAAGTTTTATACATTACGGTTATGTTATGCATGTTCAGTTACGGGTATCTTATTTTGTACATGTACAGCTTTGCATGGATTACACCAGATTTTATTATGAATGCTTTGCATGAACCAATTGTAGATAGTGCCGGGGGATATGTATATCAAGTCATTATGGTTGTATTCATCGCACCAATTATTGGTGAATTTGTTTTTCGCGGATTTTTACTTCAGCGCTTTGCAGCAAAGTGGGGAACGAGTATAGCGATGATTGCAGTAGCACTATTATTTGCTTTGTTACACGTCGATTTCCTCGGTGCCGTCGTATTTAGCATCGTAGTATCAATCGTATATATTCGCACGAAAAGCTTACTGATGCCAATTGCGATACATATGTTAAACAATGCATTTGTAATTGGTGCATCTTTCCTAGTAAGTAGAGAAAAGATAATGAGTTTTTCAGATTTCTCAAATTATACGACGTTTTTCCCGGGCCTTATTATTTTTATAACGGGATTAAATTTAGTACTCATCTTTTTATTTGTTAACCGCAAATATTGGAGTAAAGAGGTGCCAGTTATATATGCAGAGCGGGCAAAGAGCTTTTCAGACGTAGCGGGAGATAAATGAGATGAAGAAGACATTTGAAAAAATATTGAAAGACAGTATAGATGCTACGTCGATTATAGATATGTGTGATAAAAGCTTTTGTAATTGGATTCAACCTATAGTAGATATGATTGTGTTTTCAGGGTATTCCTTATTTTCTAGTAATCATTTAAAAGAAAATATTATTTCTCTTCTTATTATGTTAGGGATTTTAATAATATTTGGTCTTATTGTAGAAGCAATGATGAAGCGCATCTTCAGAAAAAATGAAGAGAAGTATGTGTGGGTTCATACAGTATTTACGAAAGTAATGGGGGGTTTCGTTTTGTTTTATAGTATGAAAACAATCATTTACTTTATAGCTTTGAAACATCATTAATTCGAAATTTGAAAGGAATGTATAAAGTTATATGAATGAAACAATATCGTCAAATAAATTTTTTTATTTGATTTTACTAAGTATAGTGCTAATAACGACAGTAAATGTTATTCTTCGCTGGGAGGAAGCTTACTTTTTCATCTATTTAGCACTCCATTTATTAGGAATTTTATGTATAAGTGGTGGAATAGTTGCGGAAAGAAAGAGTGAAGAAAGTGTTAACTATATGTGTGTGACCGGTCTTATTTTACTTTTAGCTGTGCAAGGTATTATGAAATATAGTTCTTTTTTTTTACAAGATTTGAGCTTGTTAATAGATGTGCTGCCTTAAGGAGGCTCTTTATTTTATCTAAAAAACAAATAGGATATGTATTCGTTTTGTTTTAATTGTTTTTTTACAATCATTATATCGTCACTATTTTTTAAAGGCTATGAATATATACACTACGTAAAAGGCGCTTGTTTAATTTATCCCGCTATTTGTGGGCAGTAAGACTCCCACCTCAAAATTCGGCGAATGCGAGGAAGTTAGGTGGGAGATAAGTGGCGGCTAGACAAAAGCCTAAAGGTTCTTCTTGGTAAAGAATTAATATAAGATACCAGTATCGTAATCAGTTCGTTCCTATAGAAAAAAATGTTGCAGCTCCGAAGCATTTTTACATTTACGAAATGGTTTCCTTGTAAAAGTTCTTTCATTTAAATATTTTTTTGAAAGGGACGAGGACTTTGGACAAAAAAGAAGAAATGATACGTAATCAGTATTTTTCTTGCTATATCCTGATATCGTTCTCATATATATCTATGAAAAAGATTGTAAACAAAAAATAGGAAGTGAGGTGAAAAGTGGTGCTTGTCCATAAAGCATATCTGTTTCGTATCTATCCTAGTAGTGTAGAACGAAAATGATTGGTTGTTCACGTTTTGTATGCAACTACTTTTTGGAAACGTGGAATGATAGATATAAAAAAACTGGAAAAGGGTTATCCTATGGCACTTGTTCCTCGCAATTACCTATCCTCAAAAAAGAATTTGTATGGCTAGAAGAAGTGGACAGTATCGCCCTTCAATCTTCTCTTCACAACCTCGCTGATTCGTATGCACGATTCTTCAAAAAACAAAACAAAGCTCCTCAGTTTAAATCGAAAAACAATAAAACCCAATCCTATACAACGAAACATACAAATGGAAACATAGCGATTATAGATAATAAAGTAAAACTTTAATCAGTGGGGGTAGTTCAAGTAAATAGCTTGTTCTAATTTTGCATGTACGAACTTACAATAATAATAGACAGGCAGCATAGAGGAGGGAATAGCGTGAGGAAAGTTATTAGGTGGTCGCTTTTTTTGTACATTGGGTTTGCGTTATTTATATATTGGTATTTATTTGGATGGAATCATGAACTCATTCCGGATATGTATAAAGGAACGAGTGCAGATCCAGAAACTTTTATGAATGCGAGAGAGCTTACGCTAAGCCAAGATTATTCGCGCGTGAAAAATTTACTGTTCTTTTTAACGGCGCCTCTCGAATGGATGATTTTATTATTTGTACTTGTGCTTGGTATTTCAAGAAAGTTTGAGCAATGGTCGAAGGAAACGACTAAAATAAGTGTCTTACAAGTTGCGATTTATTTCTTTTATTTATCACTACTTACAACAGCACTTTCGTTACCGATGCAATGGATTGGCCGTAAAGTATCCGTTGATTACGGCATTTCAACACAAAGCACACAAAGCTGGATAAAAGATCATGTTATTGATTTTTGGGTGAACTATGCGACTATGTTACTCATTGTTACGGTTTTATTATGGCTCATCCGTAAATTCCCGAAGAGATGGTGGCTAGCAGGATGGGCGCTCTCTGTTCCGTTTACGATTTTCTTAACGTTTGTGCAACCTGTTATTATTGATCCACTTTACAACGATTTCTCGACGCTGAAAAATAAAGAATTAGAAACGAAAATTTTAGCACTTGCAGATAAAGCTGACATTCCGGCTAAGCACGTATATGAAGTAAATATGTCGGAAAAAACGAATGCGTTAAATGCATATGTAACAGGAATTGGTCTTAACTCTCGCATTGTAATGTGGGATACAACACTGAAGCAATTAAAAGATAAAGAGATTTTATTTATAATGGCCCATGAAATGGGACATTACGTTATGAAACATATATATTGGGGCGTGGCGAGTTATATTATCATATCATTTATAGGCATGTACTTAATTAGTCGTATTTTAAATATGTGTATTCGAAAATGGGGAGATACGCTGCAAATTTCAAAAATGGCATGTTTCTCAATTTTACCTTTATTTTTTTTAATTTCCTCT
This sequence comes from Bacillus cereus, assembly GCA_002578045.1. Taxonomy (GTDB): domain Bacteria; phylum Bacillota; class Bacilli; order Bacillales; family Bacillaceae_G; genus Bacillus_A; species Bacillus_A cereus_AK. The sequence continues at coordinate 22,601 of NUMR01000006.1, read as the reverse complement.
GTGTTATCTTTTGCATCACAACCAGCAACAAACTACGTATCACGTGTAGAAGAACGAGCGGCAGATCAATACGCTCTTGCTATGACGAAAGATGGGAAATCAGGTGTGAAAACTTTTCAATATTTATCAAAAACAAGCTTAAGCCAAGTCAATCCGCCTGCGTTAGTGAAATTTTTCTTATACACACACCCACCAATTTTTGAAAGAATTTATACGTTTGAACAATATGAGAAACAAAAAAACAAGAAGTAGCGATTATGCTACTTTTTGTTTATAGAAATATAAGTTTGATATTGGAAATATTTATCATTGATTTTTATTGTATTTTTGTAAATAATAAGTTATGAAATTCCAAAAATCTATATATAAAGGAATAAGGGTGAAAAAATGTATTTTTTACAAAATTTAAAAGTGAAATATAAATTATTCTCGCTTATCTCATTAGCAGTTTTGGGCATGGTAATGATGAGCTGTGTAGCAATTAATTCTATTAATAAGATTAAGCACGATATAGATGTTATAGTAGATGATTATCAATATTCTGCAATTTTATTAGAAGGAATGCTTCGTACACAAAATTCTTTAGAATATAACTTGCTAGAATTAATTACATCGTCACAAAATGAGGGGACAAATAAAGAGGGAATCATTGATAATATTGAAAAGGATTTTAAAAAATATGATTCTTTATTAAAAAAATATGATGATGGTGTCAATTTAAGTAAGCAAGAGGATGAGTTATTTCAGAAAATGAAGAAATCTTTGCCAAGTTATATGGATACATATAAAAAGTTGTTTGAAAAAGTGAAGGAAAAAAACGAATCTCAAATGGTAAATGAATTTCAAAAGGAATTAAAACCAAAGGGAGTAGAGTTAGCTGGTTATGCGGTAGATCTGGAATCGTATGTTTTAAACTTAGCTGATCAAGTATTTAAGGATTCTCAAAAAATGATAGATCGATCCATTATTACATTTATCATTCTTGTAGTAGTTAGTACAATCGTTATATGTATAGTAAGTTATATTATTAGCAAGCTCATAGTTACTCCTTTACAAACGGTTAGTCGTATGATGGAAAAAGCAAAAGAAGGTGATTTAACCGTACATGGTGATTATAATGCTAAAGATGAATTAGGTGTATTAGTAAGTGATTTTAATGAGATGATTGAAGGTTTAAGAGCTAATATGCAAGAAGTGGATAATAATATTCAGCTTTTATTCCAACATGCAGACGGAGTAGTATCTGCATCGGAAGTATCTAGCGGCGCAGCAAAGAAAATCACTATGGATATCGAAGAAGTTGCAAATGGGGCAGAAAGCCAAAAACAAGCAATGGAACAAACAGCGGGTGCGATGGAAGAATTGACACAAGGAATGCAAAATATAGTGGATACATCCTCCTCTGTAAATAAGTTATCTGCACAATCAACATTAGAAGCAGAAAGTGGTAATAAGTTAATGAAACAAATGATTCAGCAAATGGATACAATACAAACTTCAGTATATAGTGGCGTCAAGCAAGTAGAGACTATGAAGGAACAGTCAGAAGAAATTGTAAAAATCATTGATGTTATGCAAGGGATTACATCTCAAATCAATTTATTAGCATTAAACGCTGCAATTGAGGCTGCACGTGCTGGGGAAAGTGGTAGAGGATTTGCAATTGTGGCAGATGAAGTACGCAAACTAGCAGAACAATCTAGCGATTCTGCAAAACAAATTGAGAAGCTTATTACTCAAGTTATGGGAACGACAACCCATACGGTAGACATGATGGAGAAAGTAGAAAATGAGGTACAGGCAGGTACACAAGTAGTAATGCACACAGAAAAAGTATTTGGAAAAATTACAGAAAAAGTGCAGCAAGTATCTGAGCAAATTCAAACGGTATCTATGTCTACAGATGAAATTGCAGCGAGTAGTGAGGAGATTTCTGCTTCTGCAGAAGAAATGGCTCAAATTTCCCAGAGGTCATCTAATCGAACGGATGGGGTAAAAGAGTCTATTCAACAGCAAGAAAAATCTGTTCAAGAAATCTCGGCTTCCATTGAACATCTACACAGCGTAGCAGGGGGATTAAAACAGATTGTTTCCCAATTTATTCTTCAAAAGTAGTAGTATATGTAAGTCTATATATTAGTGGAATTTCTCTCAATAAATAAAATTACAATCTTAATTTCAGAAGATTATCCGAAAAGGTCATTGTTGTATAACAGTGGCCTTTTTTGTATGAAATAAAGTGAAATTTTAATCAGTGGGGGTTTTGTTCATCCCCCACTAATTATGAGCTCACACCAATCGGGCTTTTACGGGCAGCCCAGCTCCCGGCCTAACTTCTTTGCTCCAACCGAATTTTGAGGTGGGAGTCTTACGGCCCGCTAAATAACGGGATAAAGCGCAAAAGAACGGCGGTTTTAAAAAAAATGAAATGAATTTTCAAAAAAAACTTCCTTTTCCAAAGATTTGTTATATAATATAAAACATAAAATCAAATCTGTTATAAAACAGTCTAAAAGGGGATGCTAATATGTCGACGCAAACTTCACGGGTTACACTCGTCGGAGAAATGTTACCAGCGTACAACGAAATATTGACACCTGAGGCGCTTAGTTTTTTAAAGGAACTGCATGAGAATTTTAATGAGCGCCGCACAGAACTATTACAAAAACGTGTAGAGAAGCAAAAGAAAATTGATGCAGGCGAGTTTCCAAAGTTTTTAGACGAAACAAAGCACATACGTGAAGCAGATTGGACAATCGCCAAGCTTCCGAAAGATTTAGAGGATCGTCGTGTAGAGATTACTGGACCCGTAGATAGAAAGATGGTCATTAATGCTTTAAATTCAGGAGCACATCTTTTTATGGCAGATTTTGAAGATTCCAATTCGCCAACTTGGGAAAATGCCATAGAAGGTCAAATTAACTTACGAGATGCAACTAGGGGAACGATATCGCATAAAAATGAGAACGGAAAAGAATATCACTTAAATAGTAAAACGGCTGTACTCATTGTACGTCCAAGAGGGTGGCATTTAGAGGAAAAACATATGCAAGTTGATGGGAAGAATATGTCTGGTAGCCTAGTGGATTTTGGTTTGTACTTTTTCCATAATGTAAAAGCTCTTTTAGCAAAAGGGAGTGGCCCATATTTTTACTTACCGAAAATGGAAAGTTATTTAGAAGCGAGATTATGGAATGATGTATTCGCATTTGCTCAAAAATATATCGGTATTCCAAACGGAACAATTAAAGCAACAGTATTACTGGAAACGATTCACGCTTCGTTTGAAATGGATGAAATTTTGTATGAGCTAAAAGATCATTCTGCGGGCTTAAACTGCGGAAGGTGGGATTATATTTTCAGCTTCTTAAAAACTTTTCGTAATCATAATGAATTTTTACTTCCAGATAGAGCGCAAGTCACGATGACGGCACCGTTTATGCGCGCGTATTCTTTGAAAGTGATTCAAACGTGTCATCGCCGCAATGCACCAGCAATTGGAGGAATGGCAGCACAAATTCCAATTAAAAATAATCCCGAAGCGAATGAAGTAGCCTTCGAAAAAGTTCGTGCTGATAAGGAGCGCGAAGCTTTAGATGGTCATGATGGGACTTGGGTTGCCCATCCGGGACTTGTACCAGTCGCAATGGAAGTATTTAATCACATTATGAAAACGCCGAATCAAATTTTTAGAAAACGTGAAGAGATACGTGTAACTGAAAAAGATTTACTAGAAGTGCCGGTGGGAACGATTACAGAAAAGGGCCTTCGTATGAATATTAGCGTAGGTATTCAATACATTGCATCTTGGTTAAACGGACGGGGAGCAGCGCCAATTTATAACTTAATGGAAGATGCGGCAACAGCGGAAATCTCAAGAGCACAAGTATGGCAATGGATTCGTCATGAAGGTGGAAAGCTTAATGATGGGCGCAACATTACGTTTGAATTAATGGAAGAATGGAAAGAAGAAGAATTAGCAAAAATAGAATGCGAGATTGGTAAGGAAGCCTTTAAGAAAGGAAGATTCCAAGAGGCAACAACATTGTTTACAAATCTCGTTCGGAATGATGAATTCGTACCGTTTTTAACATTACCGGGTTATGAAATTTTATAAAGTGAAACTTTANNGTTATCTCCCGCCTAACTTCCTCGCATTCGCTGAATTTTGAGGTGGGAGTTTTACTGCCCACAAATAGCGGGATAAAAAATGAAAAGGGGATGGAATATATGAAAAACGAAAGAATTGATCAATTACAAGAGAGCTGGGAATTAGATACGCGATGGAAAGGAATAACACGTCCATATTCAGCAGAAGATGTAATTCACCTGCGCGGGTCGATTGATATTGAACATACGTTAGCGCGCCGCGGTGCAGAGAAGCTTTGGAAGTCGCTTCATACGGAAGATTATATTAATGCACTTGGCGCATTAACAGGAAACCAAGCGATGCAACAAGTAAAAGCTGGATTAAAAGCAATTTACTTAAGTGGCTGGCAAGTAGCGGCTGATGCCAACCTTTCTGGACATATGTATCCAGATCAAAGTTTATATCCAGCGAATAGCGTACCAGCTGTAGTAAAACGAATTAACCAAACGCTTCAACGTGCGGATCAAATTCAACATATGGAAGGAAGCGGTGATATAGATTATTTCGTACCGATTGTAGCAGATGCAGAAGCTGGGTTTGGTGGACAATTAAACGTATTTGAACTTATGAAAGGTATGATTGAAGCGGGCGCATCAGGTGTACACTTTGAAGATCAATTATCTTCAGAGAAAAAATGTGGCCATCTAGGCGGAAAAGTATTACTGCCGACGCAAACAGCGGTACGTAATTTAATTTCTGCACGCCTTGCTGCGGACGTAATGGGAGTGTCGACAATTATTGTTGCAAGAACAGATGCGGATGCAGCAGACTTAATTACGAGCGATATCGATCCAGTTGATCAAGCATTTATTACAGGAGAAAGAACGCCAGAAGGATTTTACCGTACGAAAGCAGGACTTGATCAAGCAATTGCGCGTGGTTTAGCGTATGCACCGTACGCAGACCTCGTTTGGTGTGAAACATCTGAACCAAATTTAGAGGATGCGAAGCACTTTGCAGATGCAATTCATAAAAAATATCCAGGGAAATTACTAGCTTACAACTGTTCACCTTCATTCAACTGGCAACAAAAATTAGATGAAGAAACGATTGCGACATTCCAAAAAGAAATTGCATCTTACGGTTATAAATTCCAATTCGTAACACTTGCTGGATTCCACTCATTAAACTACGGTATGTTTGAATTGGCACGTGGCTATAAAGAGTACGGTATGGCAGCGTATTCCGAATTACAACAAGCAGAATTTGCAGCAGAAAAATACGGTTACTCTGCAACTCGTCATCAACGTGAAGTAGGAACAGGCTATTTTGATGAAGTAGCACAAGTTATTACAGGCGGTACTTCATCAACGACAGCGTTAAAAGGATCTACGGAAGAAGCGCAGTTTACGAAGTAAAAGGAAGGTGATCACGACTAGGGAAGGCACTGAAAAAGTGAGTGCTTTAAAAAAATAATACACATTTTATCAATATGTTNNAAGGAATCTATCACCTGTATTATAGTAAGTGGTGGATTCTTTTTTCCTATGAATTGGAATAGGGATGATTATATTTTATAAAAATACTAAAAATTGGAAATTTTGTTTTCGAAAAAGATTGTACATTTTATTTTAATGTGCTATGATGGTGTCAGTTGAATAGTTAAATTAAGCAATCCATATGTTATCAAGTGCTGAAACGAACGAGAAAAAGTATGTGAGAACTAGTTTATGTTTCGTATTTGATAATGTGTGGATTCTTTTTTTATACAGGAAGACTAAAAAATCAAAAAATGTATTTTATTAGGAGGAAATAATCATGGCAGTAACTGGACAAGTAAAATGGTTTAACAACGAAAAAGGCTTCGGTTTCATCGAAGTTCCAGGCGAAAACGACGTATTCGTACACTTCTCTGCAATTGAAACTGAAGGTTTCAAATCTCTAGAAGAAGGTCAAAAAGTTAGCTTCGAAATCGAAGATGGCAACCGTGGACCTCAAGCTAAAAACGTAATTAAACTATAATTTTATAGTGGATGATGAAAAAAGGATGGCAAATGCCATCCTTTTTTTGTGCGCCCATTCTCTAGGGTTCAAGTCCCGAATCGTGAAGGCAGTAGTAACTTTCGATTTGCGAAATGGTTTCGAAAAGAATAGTAGAATGAAAAATAAACCGAATATAATACTAGCTGAGTTTTTCACGGTAATAATGCTACTATTTTTCATGTGAACGATTGGTTGGATCTCTTTTTCTTCCATAAGGAACCTTCATATATTGGATTTATATTTTAATTATAGAAAAGTTAATTGTTATAATGATGTGAAAAGAGAAAGAAATTATAAATATTTGTATATAATAAAACTTTATTTACATAGTTTTTTATATTTATTTGTATAATGCTATTTTATAATTTAAAGGATGTTTGATTAATGATAAATGATTGTAAAAAAGCATAATCTATAAACATTTTCCTTTTCATAGGTGCTAAAATTATATATGCAGCTGCTAATATAAATGAAAAATAAAAAGGAGATAGTAGAGTATGGAAAGTAAAGTGGAGCGCTATGTCGAAAATTATGTTGTAAATAAAAATACAATGGCCTTACTTCCTGTTATTCTAAGTGAAAAGAAAATTGTTACGCGAGTAGTTGAAATGGAAGATTCTTTTTTCGTATTTCAAAAGCCTCTAGATATTATAGAAAGAAGTTGCCGTAAGCATGGTTCTAGTTTCTTAGGACAAAACCTCTTGTAATACATAAAAGAAGTTTAAGTCAATATAACATTAATTAAACTCTGTTTCTATAATATTTAATTCATAGCCATGTAGCTTATCGCTTCTTTCAACAACTATTTTTTTTAGTATGATTTGCATAAACATTTTCTTTTCTGCATCGTTCAAATTTTCCCAGTTAACTTTTATGTCTTGTAGAACTGATTTCAATTCTTCATTTTTAAATTTTTTGTTTTCTGTAGGTTTCATTTTATATAGCTGTTCTGTTAGTATTTTTTCTTTTTCTCGCTCCTCTTGCATAAGTGTAGTAAATTCCTCGTCTTTCAAATGATCGTTTGCCCAGGCATATTGCCATTTTTTTCTTCGCTTCTCTATAGTTTTTAATTCAGTTTTAATCCGTTCTATTTCATTTTCTTTATTATTGTTTCCTAATTCAACATCTTGATCAGTAGCATCTACATAAAAGGACAAAATATGAGGGATAATCACTTTCTCTAACTTTTTTTCGGACATACTCCCCATAGTGCATACATTTAGTTTTCGTCCCCTACAAAAATATAGTTTATATTTAGTTTTCGTTCCATCTGTTTTTTTCGATGTTACGTAGTTCCCAACCAGAGATCTACCGCAATACGGACATTTTATAATACTCGAAAAAATATAATCTCCGTATTGGCTACGTGGATGCGATTCACGTCTTGACTCCCTTAACCTTTGTACATTATCAAAAATTTCTTGCTCTATAATAGGTGGGACGGAATTGGGTACTTCAAAATAATGCTCAGTTTCTTTTCTCCAGCGTAGAGTTCCAGTATATAGTGGGTTTTCTAAAATATACATGACAGCTTTTTCATTCCAATAGTCACGTCCGATAGTTCCAATCGTATTCAAATTTTTGCTAATCCGCATAGCGCTATGGCCTTTTAAATAATCATTAAATATAGAACGAATTACTTTTGCTTCATCTTCGATGATTGTTAATATTCCTTTTTTATGGTCTGCGGCGTATCCATAAGGCTTTCTCGCTGAAGTATATTTTCCTTGTCTAACTTTTTCTTGTTGTCCAACTCGAATACGTTCACCAATATTCTCACGTTCCCATTGAGCTAAAGCGGCTATGATAGTAATAAATAGTCTTCCAATTGCTGTTGTTGTATCATAAACTTCTGTTGCACTTTTGAATTTACAATCATGTTTATCGAATATTTTTAGTAGTTCATATAAATCGGAAACCGATCTTGTAAGACGATCTAATCGATAAACTAAGACACAATCAATTAATCCTTTTTCTATATGTTCTATCATTCTCTTTAGCTCTGGCCGATTTGTATTTTTCGCAGATATTCCCTCATCCACATAATAGCCAACAATATCCCAGTCTTGCGCTTCGCAAAAAGATGTAAGTCTGTTCTTTTGAGCAGAAATAGAATAGCCTTCTGAAGCTTGTTCTTCTGTCGAAACACGAGTATAGATTGCACACCTCATATTAAACTCTCCTTAGTGAAGTAATATAGATTCGATATTTGTGCTTTGCATATGTACAACTTTGCTAGTCGCTATACGAAAAACTTTTACATTTTCATTTTTCTCTTTTAGTAAATTCTATAAAAATCTAGCCATTTGTTTAGGTATTCCGTAAAACTGTAATAATTCTTTCTTTGTTTGTATGTAGTAATCATAATGACTTCCATCGATAAGAAATCTCGTTGCAAAATAGTTTGCTTCAGCTTCTATACGGATTTCAGAACAAAGAGACACCTTGGATAATTTAGGGGTATTTTCATCTGGATGAAATAAAGCATGACCCAATTCGTGAAAACAAGTGAAGACTTGATTTTGGTATGAAAGTCGTTCGTTAATATGTATAAAAGGGATACGAGATACTTTGTGGTAGTATCCATAAATATCCCCTAAGGCTTCTGTAATAACGACTATTCCTTTCGCTTCAGCGATAACGAATGGATCTCTGGTGTTATATTGTCTAAGTAGTTCGTCTATTTTTAAATTGATTTGCTGTTTTGAAACCAACCAGATCCACTCCAATCACTCTTCGTTTCTGTATTTTTTAGGTGTAAATTTCTTCTTAGCCATTTCTTTCCCTAATCTTAGTGAGTTTTCTAAAGACATGATGAGTAGGCGTTTCGTTTCTTCTGACATTGGTTCAGAGTCTTTAGAGAATGAGAGAGCGTCAGCGTTGCTCATATCCTCTATTAACTCTTCTAATTTTTTTTGAATATCTTTTTCATCTTTTTTAGTAAGTTCCCAGTATTTCTTTTCAGTTCTTCCTAACAAGTAGTCAGTTGAAACATTAAAGTATTGGGCTATAGTTTCTATTCTATCTATTGATGGTTTCTGTGTTTTTAACTTATATAGAGTATTAGGACTGAAACCTAATTGTCTTTCTAACTCAGCTATTGATAATCCTTGATTAGAAGCTAGCTTTTTAACCTTTTCGAATAAAGTCATTTCTTTCCACCTATCTTAAAGCTAAGACACAATCTTACTTAAAAGTTAAAAAGTGTTGACTTCTAACTTTTAAGATAGTATCATGTGTTCATAAGCTACTTATTTAGCTTTCGAAACACTACTAAATAAAGCCGTTATACCACGTTCCCCAACGCAAAAGGCTATTAATGTAGGTTTATTTAGCTATGCCTTAATTCTAACTTTTAGGTTAGATAATGTCAATAAAAAGCTAAAAAATTAGCTAAAAAATTAGAAAGGGGTGAGAGTATGGACGAAACATTCGGAAAAAAAGTTAAAACGTGGCTGATAATCAATGATATGAAACAAAGGGATTTAGCGGAAATGTTAGGGATTTCAAATCCTTATCTATCCGACATTCTCTTAGGGAAGAGAAAAGGAAAAAAAGTAAGGGAAAAAATTATGAGAATTTTAGATATGAAGGAGGCTTCATAATGACAGCAACAGTGCAAGTCATTGTTGATGATAGTTATTTACAAAAGGAAGTCACTCGCCAAGTGAATGAGCGTTTAGCGGATATGGGAATTGGTACTTGGTGGGATATGAAAAGACTTCAATATGAAACAAGTAGAAGTTATGACTGGTTAATGGAATATGTCGTTACTGATCCACGTGTTCAAATATTTTCAAAACAAAAAATAATCGTTGGTTATTTAAAGCGAAGGAAATGAAAGAATTTCTTAATAAGTATTTTGATGAATTGTAGGGAGGGAAATAACATGGATAAATTAACAATAGTAAACGAACAAGCATTAGTATTTGAAAACAATGGTGATGTAGTAACTGATAGTTTAACAGTAGCTGAAATGTTTGGTAAGCGACATGACCATGTGATGACAGATATTCGCAAGCAAATGGAATATGCAGGAAAAGAATTTTCGCTCCTAAATTTTCGGGAGTCAAATTATCGAAGTCGAGGCAAAGAGTACCCTAAATACGATTTAACAGAAGAAGCTTTCACGTTGGTTGCAATGAGTTACAACACAAAAGAAGCTGTACAAATGAAAATTAAGTTTATTGAAGAGTTCAAACGTATGAAACAACACATACAAAATCAGCAAAAAATACCTAATGATCCAATGAGTATTTTAAAACTAACATTCAAAGCGTTAGAGGGGCAGAGTCAAGAAATTCAAGTAATTAAATCGGATGTAAAAGACTTACGAGAAAATGCCCCATTATTTGCGATTGAATGTGATGAAATATCTAATGCTGTTAAACGGTGTGGTGTCACGTTACTTGGTGGTAAAACTTCCAATGCTTATCGAAACAAAAGTATCAGAGGGAAGGTTTATCAAGATATATACAGACAGTTACGTCGTCAGTTCAATGTGAAAAGCCACAAGGCTATCAAGCGTCGACATTTAGAAGTGGCAAAAAATATAGTAGCAGATTACAAGTTACCTATTGTTTTAAGTGAAGAGATTTCTATGGTGAACTCACAAATGGATTTTAGTGAAATCTAGTAAAGGGGTGAGAGGTGATGAAAACAAATGTGAAGGAAAAACAAATGAAACAACATCTTAAAAATGTAAGAATCAGTCCACAAGCGGCAGAGGCAATCCGTAAAGGTCCAAGTCCAGAGGCAATAAAACTTTTAAAAGCATTTTTGATGCGGACGTCCGTTCCGAGGATAATGGCGCAAAGAATTCGAGATAGGGAGGATATAGGATAATTATGAAAAACGGAAAGAAACCAACTAAACGCGAGAAGATTTTTATCAAGTCTCAAAACTTAAATCCTGAAAATTGGTTGATTTATAAGAAAGTAGAAGGCGAATTGCATTTAGTCCATCGGTACGATAATACTACACGAATTATTGAAAGTGCGTGAATTCAGAGAGATTAAATAACAATGACGAAAGTCCAGTAGGAGGGATAGGTATGCAAGAACAAAAATATGTAGTCATTCATCACAGCGGATTTGGTTCTGCTAATGTTTATGAATTCGAAACAGCAGATGGGGTAAAAGAAAAGGTAACACAATTGATCGAGAATGGAGAAAGTCCTGGTTCTATTCGTATTACTAAAGAAATTCCAGTAAATATTCAAGTCAAAGTAGATGTTAATTTCGTGTAAAAAAGAAGTGAGGGAATCAAATATGAATGTAATAGTTGAAGATGGTATTAATAGGGATGGAGTTTATCAAGGAGTTATACATCCTGAAAGGCCGCGAAAAGAAATTAGACCAATCGATTTATGTATGTCTAAAGAAAAAGAGTTGAAAAATGGAACGACAATTGAGGTTCAAATAAACCTATCAAATGTCACCCCATCTAAATTACAAGAGCTATTTAAAGAAGCAGAAACAATATTTAACAGTCTAATCGAATCTAATTAAGTAAATAAACACTTAATTAATGCTTGACCTAACGGTCCCGAAACCCATGAGTTCTTTTGGAGAACTTCAGCAAAACGAGCAAATTTTCCTTTTTCTATTTCATCAGTTTGCTCTAGGGATCCAATTAGTTCTAAAAGTTCTTCTTTATCTATGCTATCACTAGCATTAATGATGGATTTTAACTCATCAAAATCTATACCGAGATTGATAGTAGCGTTTGTTTGGCTACCGATAATAGAATTATGAGCATTATTAATATTGTAAGTAATATTAGGTTGAACTTGTTTAGATTTATTTAGCTGCTTTTTAGTAAGGTAAAAAGCTTTTCTCTCGGTAGGTTGATTTCTAAACGAATTAACAACAGATTGGTCTATAAAATATTCTTCTTGAGTGCTGTTCATTACTAATATATCTCCATCAACAACATCACTTTCAGGTAGTAAATGTATGTATGGAGGTTCATTAGATTCTTTACCCGATTGTAATAATCCGTCTACTTGATGAGAAATTTCATTATTTCTTAAAACAGAAAAAGTATTACCATAGTTTTTTATAAATCTATTTAAAGCAGATTTCATGTGCATAATTAACACCTCCTTCCATAGAAGATTATACCAAAATAATAGAGCAAAAGGAGTTAAAAGTATGATTGATTTAAATACATTTGTCGACGGAGCGCTTGCCGAAAGATTTCATCAAGAGTTTGAGCGCGTAATGGAAAATATGGCGGATTTAAATACTGATCCGAAAAAAGCAAGAAAGATTATTTTAACACTTTCGTTCGCTGGTGATAAAAAGCGTGATGTATGGAATTGTCAGGTTCAAGCAACTTCGAAACTAGCGCCAACAGAAGCGGTAGAGTCTAAGATTCTATTAGATATGGACCAGCACGGAAATTTAGTTGGTCAAGAGTTAGCTTCTGGAATCCAAGGACAGTTTTATATGGATTTACAGGGTGATGTAAAAACAGATGTTGGACAACCTGTAGAAGAAGTAGAAGAGGTAGAACAAGATAAAGCTGCTGAGAAGCAAACAGTAGTAATCGATTACTTGAAAACTAAATCTAATTAAGAAAAGGGGAACTATAAAATGACTATGACAAGAGAAGCAATTGAAAAGGTATTAGAAATTGGAACAATTGAAACACATAAAATCGGGGAACAGACCTATTCAACACAACGATTACATCTTGTGCAAGAACCAACACCAGCAGAAATTGTTGTACGTAGTTTATCTGGCTTAGTAGGTTACGTGAAATCAGAATTTGATACAACTGAACCTGTAATGATTCACATTGTAAACCCAACAACGGTAAATTGCTTTACTGCGGTTAATGGAGATAAGGCTAGAAGTACCTATATCCAAGCACAAGCATCTACTCCACGTTTTAATTTTGGAAGTTTTTATGACAGGGAAGAATTTAATATTGCACTGCAATCAGGCTTTGTACAAAACAATCATCGAGACATCGTTTTACAGGTAGTAGGTACTGTCGTAGAAAATGATGTGAAGGAAATTGGGGATGACGGTGTATCACAAGCTGTAACGGTGAAAACAGGAGTAGCTAGTAGAGGGAATGCGAAAGTGCCTAATCCAGTGCAATTAAGCCCATATAGAACGTTTGTTGAAGTAGAACAACCAGAAAGCAAGTTTGTATTCAGAATGCGTGAAGGTGCTCGTTGTGGTTTGTTTGAAGCTGACGGTGGGGCTTGGAAGTTAGAAGCAATGAATCACATTAAAGAGTACCTAAATAAAGCTCTATCGCAGGAAGTAGAATCTAAAAAAGTGTTTATTTTAGCCTAATGGACATTATAACGGTAGAAAGTACAACGAATGTCTGTATCTTTGGATTAGGGATAGCGATATTTTCGTATGGAATTTATAAAGGCGGTACTTTCATTGAACGAAAGTTTGATGAAAGTGATCGTTTAGAAAGGGAGCGTTTAAACAATGGGAACCGAAAGCAGAGTGCTTCCAGAACATTTGATGATGGCATCAGAATTAGAAAAAGAGCGTAAGGAATGTATACAGAATCGCCAACTTTTATATAAACAAATGGAGCAAGCCAATAGAAACGGCAACAAAGTTGCTTATGTTGAACTTCACGATTTATATCAAAAGCAAAACAGGAGAGATTTAGAAATATCAAAGGAGTTATCGGCTATGTACTTTAAGAAAATAAAAAATGATTCTTCTAAGGAAAGAAAACAGGTTTTAGAAGTAGCAAATCGTTTGGAAGAAGTGGGAGGAAGAAAAGAAGTTGTCGATAGAATTCGGCGGAATTCATAAAAAAAGAACCCGCTGCAACGGGTCCTATTAGAAAAAATATTACTTGATAAGTATAACATTAAATATAGTTCTTGAGAATTTATGAGGTGGCTTTTATGGGGATTATCCGAGTGAAAAAAGACAGCAATTACTCTGTCATAAATAATACCGGTTTAAAAGATGAAAGGTTGTCTTGGAAGGCAAAAGGGATTTTAGCTTATGCACTTACATTACCTGATAATTGGACCTTTCATATCAGTGAGTTATCTCAACACGCTAAGGACGGAGAAGATTCATTGCGTTCAGGATTTAAAGAGTTGAAAGAGTTAGGGTATATAAAGCGTTATCCTGTACGTGATGAAAAAAGCAAGAAGATAACAAATTGGGAAACAGAAATTTATGAAACACCAGATATGGGAAAGCCACAAGAGGAAGAGCCACTTATGGAAATTCCACAAGTGGAAAAGCCAGATGTGGAAAAGCCACTTGTGGGAAACCTACATGTGGAAAATCCGACACTACTAAATACTAATATACTAAGTACTAATAAAATAAATACTAATATACAAAATACTAATTATTATCATGATGATAAGAAAGAATCGAAATCACATGTATTAGTCGATGAAGAATTTAAGGTCAGTTATAACCTTTTAAAAAGTGAAGGTATACCTTTAAGTGAAATTGCCATTACGGAATTAGGAGAGTTCTGTGATTCGTTTGGTAGCGAATTGATTAAACATGCTGCTCACAAAGCTATTGATGAAAATAAGCCGAAATGGACCTACATTAAGGCCATTTTGAAAAGCTGGGAAAAACAAAGAGTAAAGACATTAGATGATGTTGCTGCATTAGATAGACGCTTTGAAATGAGTAAGAACAAACGATTTAATGGATCAGGACCAGGTCGTTCAAATAGAAAAGAGATTGTGCCAGATTGGTTACGTGAAGATGCCGAGCCAACTAAAAAAGAAATAGAAAAACAAAACTTGCAATCTATTGATGAAGAGCGCAAGCGGTTAAAAGAAATGTTAAATCATTATAAATCATAGGGGTGATTTAAATGGTAGATATCTTTAGTGATGTAGGAGAATGGTGTGATATTTGCGGTGGAGAGATAAAACCATCGGAAGTGAGCACTATGTACATTGAAGGCTGTGAAAAGGTACTTTGTAAAACCTGTAATAGTGACATGCAACAAAAAATGAAAGTAATAGATTTTCGTGTGTTAAAAGATGTTTTAACGCAATTAACAATTCGGTTTGGTCGTGAAAAAGTAAGGCAGTTTCATTTAGCGGCGGCTGAAACATTGATAAAAGAAAATAACATTTCGTTAAATATAGAAAAACGTGGCGGTAAGTTTAATCAAGAACCTTTAGGTGAATTTATTTCATTATCTACCGAAGAGTTAATTACAGTCATCGAATTTTTAAAGAGAAAAATTAATCCTAATTTATGGATGAATGCTGTGATAGGAAATGTTTTAGATCGACAAATGATTATTACACTTTCGCTGATAGAAGGTGAGTCAAATGACTGAACAAATCACAATAGATCATGATTTTATTTATGAGCCACTAATAGATACATACATGGTGGATATTGTTACAGAATCAGGATTCAAATTAGAATTTTGTGAAGCTGAAACGAAAGAAGAGGCAGGATTAAAAATTCGTAAAAAATATCGTAAGAATTATAGTTTTAAGATTCGTAGTATTGAAGTTTCGAATAGATCGTTAAAAGAAATCCAAGAACTTAACTAACAATTGAATAGGAGAAGATACTCATGCGGAATCCATATGATTATTATATAACTCCAGAAGAATATGACATCGCAGAGAGGAACGGGATTTGTAGAAGAACTCTAGAATATAGAATTCGTGATGCAATGTGGAAAAGAGAGGTAGCCATTACTAAAAAGCCTCAAAAAATAGCAGAATGGTACAAGATAAAAGAAATCGCTTTACAAAATAATATTTCTAGAAACACATTTGAGGATCGAAGAAAAAGAGGATGGAATTTAGTAGATGCAATGACTAAGCCTCCAATGAGTCGAGAGGAATCCTTAAAACGCGCAAATCAATTTAATAAAAATAATTGTGTATTGACAGATGAACAAATACAGCAAGCTAGAATGAATGGTTTAAAACGAAGTACGGCATATTACCGTTTTAAGAAATTGAAATGGGATATTGAAAAAGCGATAACTTATCCAATTATATCAACATCAGAACGTGGGCGTAAAGGAAAAGAAGCATCACCGTGGTCTAAGATGGTAATTCCATCAAGAGAAGAAATATTGAAGCGTAGAAAGTTAACTTATATAGCAAATTAGTTTGAATTCATAAATCTTTAATTAAGGAGAGATAGGAAATGAATTTACAAATTGATGAAAAAAAAGTAATTGCTGGTCAATGGGTTGTATGCGAATTGAAAGATAACAAAGTAATTACACAAGTTAAACGAGTGATTAAAGATACATTTAACAACAAAGTAGAGTTATGGGGAACATGGGGATGTGAAGGGGAAATGTATGGTGATTGGGGCTATAACCATGCAAATAAATGTAGATATGCAACAGTAGAAGAAATCAATGAAGAAAGTTTAAGACGTGTATTTGTTCAAAAGGGACGTAAGCCAAATGAGTATCGTTCTGGTGATGTTGTAACTGATGATGTGTATGCATCCCGTGTTTTACATGTAATAGATGATAGAGCAACTGTACAAATCATGAATTCATATGAAACGTATGAGGTTGCAATAGAAAATTTAGAGATTCTATTCTTTGTTGAAGATATGGCTGGTTAAATCATGGGATTTGTAGTCTCAATATTCTGTGTATTGGTGGTTATGATTGCTTTTAGGTTGGCAGATAAGGTTAACAAAAGAAATCGTTCAGATAAATAAATTTCAGAGTAGGAGAAATTACATGGAAAATCGATTTATTGATTTAACGGAACTATTCCAAATGCAAAGGGTTTTAGATAAGGATATCATAGCGAAGCATAAAGAAAATTATGCTCGCTATGACATGTTGTATAACAAGGTTTACGCGCTAAAAAATGAAGTGGCAGAAGCTTGGAATGCAACAAATTCTTTTAAAATGTGGTCCGCAAAATTTGAGAAACCTAAAGATACATTTTTAGAAGAGATGGTTGATATTTTGCATTTTTGGTTGTCGGTTGCTATGGACTTTAAAATCAAAAACCTTCTTCGAACTGTTTATATTACAGAAACTAAAATAAACGGTTTTAATAAAGCGTTCTTCCATATGGATAAGAACGCAAATCATCTTATTGGAAAAGCCGAATACAAAGATTCTAATGGCGCAAAAAGACCTTTAATAATGATGATGGATTTATTCTATAAAATTATTGAATTTGCAGGTTTTACATGGGATGACGTTGTGAGAGTGTATAAAGAAAAAAATCAAGAAAACTTCAATCGTTTGGCTAGTGGGTACTAAAAGGGAAGGTTCCAATAGTACCCAAGGAGGTTTTAGTCTGAAGATATAAAAAAGGCTAGGAGAAATCCTAGCAAAAAGTTATGTCGTATGGAATAGTTGTTTGCAAATCTGGTATTTGCACTTTGATTATATAACGGTTGCGGGACAAAAGGTGATAATGACAGTAATTTTTACAAGTATTTTACGTAACATTCATATATTTTAAGTTTTTGATAAATAATCAAATTTGAATTTTGTAAAGAAAGAGGGATAGAAATGGATTCAAATAAAAAAGTACGTTTCACATTGGGCATTGGTTATGCAGGTGCAAAACATGATGAAACATTCACGTTAGATGAACTAGGTTATGACCCAAAAGTAGATACAGATGTAGAAGAGTTTCTTGAGCAAGAATGGAAAGAGTGGTCAGCAAATTATATTGATGGTGGCTGGAGTTTTGAAGAGGAAAACTAAACCCAAAGCGTTAATGTAATACAGTTTGAATTTTGCAGGAAAAGAGGTGTGCTAAATATGCTGAATGGTTTAGGTGAAGTAATCTTAGAAATGATGTTAAAAATCGCTGCATTTGGATTTGTTACTTTTTTAATTGGTGTTGGAGTTGGTTGGATTGTTTGGGCGTAAGTTTTATAAACAAAGCGTTAATCTAATCAAAAAGAGCACCTTCGAACAGTGCTCTTTCCTGGAGTGAAGTTAGTCAAAAATATAATAAAACAGCTATCTATATAAGGTATGAATTCTTATACAGATAGGTGATAAAAAAGTAATAACTAAACCAAATAGTTAATTGGTCGGAAAGTGAGTGGTATAAATGAAAGATAAATTAGAAGGTGTTATGCGCTGTTCTCGGTATGAAAACGAACAACTCAAAAGAGAAGTTAAAAAGTTAAAAGAAGAAAAAGATGAGCTTTTAGAACAATTGGCATCGTGTAGAGAGCATTTGCTCCCATTAATGGAAAATCACAATGGTTATGAAGAATTGCTTGCTTTGACTGTATCTGATCCATTGCAAATATCGTACTTATGCAAGCGAATAGCAGAAGAAGCAAATACGATACTGAAGAAAGATACGAAAAAGGTTTATGTAATGTTCCATGAAGGGTATCATCTTGGCAAAAGTAATATCGCTGTTACAGAGGATAGAGAAGTTGCACGTAAATGTATACAGGGATTTCACAGTAATGGAATTTTAGCAGGTTGGGATGAATTAGAGGTTTGGGACGGTAATCATTTAGAACAACAAGAAAATTAAACAAAATTCTTATTTTAAGGGAGATACGGAAAATGAAAACATCTAAATTTTGGTTTAATAGAAATCGCATCAAAGTAGGATATAGCAAAGTAATAAAACAACCAAGTATGGATGTATTAAAGAATACACCAGCTCTGTGGAACGCGTCATTGGAAGATGCATTAAGATATGGCGGCGAACTTACAAAGGCGGCAATTGGGGCTATGGATTTACATTTTGATCGGAAATATATTGTTGTAGATACAAAAGTTCATATGTTAATTCCTGGTATGTGTCCAGCGATCCCTAATTGGCATAGTGATGGTGTTCCAAGGGGTTCGGAATTACGACCGGAAGCAAAAGCAGATCCAAATATATTCGCACAAGAAAAAATGAGTACTAGCCGTTTTCATCTACTTGTAACAGGTGAAGGATGCTTAACTGAATTTATTAGACAACCTGTAGAACTAGATGTACCTGCAGAGCCAAGTACAAGCCTATATGGCATGGTGAATCAGCAAGTAAGAGAAAAAGTTGCAGCAGGAGATTTAGAAGTAGTCACGGCTCCTGCATGTACACCAATTGAGTTTGATTGGTTTGATATTCATCGTGGGGTTGAAGCGACAAAACATGAATGGAGATATTTGATTCGAGTTACGGAAACAGACCATATGCCACCGCGAACAGACTTACGTCAAATTATTCGAACACAGCAGCAAGTATACGTTCCAACAGATTTTGGTTGGTAATTTAAACAAAATCCTTATTTGAATAGAGAAAAAAGACAACAACCGGAGGGCTTGTTGTCTAAAAAAAGTGGAATGTCACTAAAATATTATTTGGAGATATAACAGGTTATTTAAAGTATATGAATTGCGTATGAAAATATATCGTAAAAATTAAGTGGAATTAAAGGGCGCTTTCCAAGGCGCTCTTCTACCCAAACTTACGTTGAAAAAGAATACACGACATTGTATGCGAATTTTGTTCGTTTTGTGTAGTTTTAAAATAAAATCTTTATTTTATAATAATGCAAAAAGAGTACATATTCGATATGTACCCTTGAAAAAAAGGAAAGTGATGAAACATAACACTACAACATATGCTTGCCTCATTTAAAAGTGCAAGGAATAAAACAAAATAGTTATATTATTAAAGAAAAAACATGCACAAAAATTGCGTATGTGCAATAAAAAGCTATGTCTCGTCTATGTAAATATATGCTTAACTACTATAAGCGGTGAGTATGTTTGAGAAAAATTTTTATTTACAAATATGAAGAGCGCTTTTAAGGCGCTCCATGACCAAAACTAATATAAAAAAAGAATACCACATGATATTTTATGCATGTTCTTAATAAAAGTGCAGTTTAAAAAATCTTTCTTTAGCGCAACAAAGCAGCTAGTTAACAAAACTAACTGCTTGTTGTACAAAAGAAACGCTGCGCTTACAGAAATAGTTTGTAACTTTAAGTTACAAAAATAGTATGAACAGGGTTAAAAATGTTATTCAGAAATGAAAGAAAGCAAAATAAAAAAGAGCACCATGCATAAGTGCTCTTTAAGATAGGAGGTAACACTTTGAGCTGGATGTTTAGGTTAAAATTATATGGCGCAGAAAAGAAATAAGACCTAAAATTTATTTTCAGCTCAATACAAAAGAGCAGCTAGCAAAAGCTAACTGCTCATTGAAAAAAGGAATCTACACCAGGTTATTTACTGTCAGAGTTTTAAGAAACAAGTGATTAAATTAATCTAACTTTTCAATTACAATTGAAGCATTTACATTTGTTTGTGTTCCACCTGCCAAAGTTTGCAAAGTGACCGCAGCAGCTGAAGTATGATTGTGGAGGGTAAGAACATCACCTGCGGCTAAAGAGAGGATTGTTTGCCCGTTGTTTTGCTGAGTTCCTGCACCTGATCCATAAACTGCGTTGGTAACTGGAGCACCATTTAAAAAGAGCGTAAATTGATTAGGTTCAACTCCTGATACAGAAAAAGAAATTTTATAATCTCCTGCATTAATAACCATAATCTGAGAAGTTCCAGGAGTATGAGTAATACCAGGTGTCATTAAACCATTCGAATTAAAAAGAATAGGTGCTTCTAAGGCAACAACTTGAGCTGCTGTATTGAAAACATAAGCGTATTGAGATAATCCAAATACTGTAAGGCCGGTAGGCCCAGTAGCTCCGGTAGCTCCAGCGGTTCCTGGTAATCCAGTAGGCCCAGGAATGCCTTGGATACCTTGGATACCTTGAAGCCCAGTTGGGCCAGTCGGACCGATAGGTCCAATAGGTCCTGGATTACCTTGAATACCTTGGATACCCTGAATTCCAGTCGCCCCAGTTATTCCAGTGGGTCCAATAGGACCAATAGGCCCCGGATTACCTTGAATCCCCTGAATCCCTTGACTTCCTTGAGGTCCAGTGGGGCCAGGAATGCCTTGGATACCTTGGATACCTTGAAGTCCGGTTGGTCCTGGTGACCCAGTTGGTCCAGTGGGGCCAGTCACTCCGGTTGGTCCTGGTGGTCCCCCAGAAGGTCCAGTCGGGCCCGTTGGTCCTGGTGGTCCCCCGGAAGGGCCGGTCGGGCCAACAGCTCCAGAAGGTCCAGTTGGACCTACAGAACCAGGAATGCCAGGAATCCCTTGAGGGCCGGTCGGGCCAGGAATGCCTTGAATGCCTTGAATGCCTTGAATGCCTTGAATGCCTTGAATGCCTTGAATTCCAGTGACCCCCGTTATTCCAGTCGGTCCAATAGGACCTTGAATGCCAGGAATGCCTTGGATGCCTTGGATACCTTGAATTCCAGTAGGTCCAGTTGGACCAATAGATCCAGAAATCCCAGGAATCCCTTGAGGTCCAGAAATACCTTGAGGCCCAGTTGGTCCCAGGTTACCTTGAATTCCAGTCGGTCCAGTAGGTCCCGGAGGTCCGGTAGCTCCAGTAGGTCCCGAAGGCCCAGTAGCACCTGTTAATCCAGTAGACCCGATTTGAGGCAACGGAAAGGCACATGGAAATGGGATGTGACATTTCTTTTTAAATTCACTCATTTTTACACCTCCGTTATAAACTAACTAGCCAATTTATATTTATACTTTAACAACTTATGAGCAAGCAGACATATGGGTGTAAGGAAAAACTATAAAAATTACATGAAAGGTTTTAAGAGCAATCCTCTATTTCACATTCCATACCAAAAAGAGCACCAATATATAAGTGCTCCTCTGACTAAAACTCTTGATGTAAAAGAGTATGTGATACCAAATGTAATTTTTTTATGGACGTGAAGTATTTGAACAAAAACGCTATTTTAATAGAAAAGGAGAATGGAAGAATGAAGACATATGAAGAATTAGTAAAAGCATCTAAACAATTAATTTCAGCTGGTATGTCAGGGAAGTTTATATATCACTTTTGGAAAGAGCATACTTACTGGGCACCGGATAGCTTGCATGCTGCAATCAACGAAGCGCAAGAAAAGGTTTCGTTGTCATTTTCAGATAACGTGTTAGATCATCGTCCGAATCTCGAAAACTTAAAAGTAATTGGAAAAGAGGATGATTATGTATTTCAAACATTAGCCTATATGGGTGATGCGTCTAAGTTTATGAGTTGGGCAAATACAGTATTAGAATGTGCAGAAGGGATTCCAGACGAATTAAAACAAGAAATTAAAAAAGTACATGCAGGGATTTGGGAAATGCAAGAACGATTAAGAGAAATTAAAAACTAAATAAAAACTTCATTTGAAAAGAAAGTGGTGATACGAATGTATAGCTGTTCTAAATGTCTAGAGTGGTTTGATGACGAAGACGAGCTGTTCGAGCATTTTACCTTATGCGAAGAGGATGATGAATAATGAACATTCATGCAAGTCCAAAGGAATATGCCATTTACAAAGGCGAATCGTTAATATGTATCGGAACTGTACAGGAGTGCGCTCAACATTTGGGCGTACTTCCTAAGACGATCCTTTTTTATAAAACACCAGC
>NUMR01000069.1 GCA_002578045.1 Bacillus cereus | reverse complement strand
ATTCAAAGACACTGGGGAATGTCTTATAAGTTAGGGAGGGAACAACTCCGATACGTATACTATAAAAGGTGGATGTGACTCTTATGTGAACATAGAGTGAAAGATATGGGAATTTGAAAAATAGTACATATGAAATTATTGTTGCAAGAGTTGTAGAGTTGTAGAGTTAGGAGAGAGGATAGAAAGTTTTTCTATCATAAAAAGAGGTAAAGTTCGAATATAAATAAAGTGAAACTTTAGTCAGTGGGAGTTTTGTCCATCCCCCACTGATTATGAGCCCACACCAATCGGGCTTTTACGGGCAGTTATCTCCCGCCTAACTTCTTCGTATTCGCCGAATTTTGAGGTAGGAGTCTTATTGCCCACAAATAGCGGGATAAAATTTGAAATCTATGAAAAAAAGGATTATGCTCAACTATATTATAAGAATATAAGGTTTATCCCAACTATTGGAAGGCTCTTAAAAAGCCTTTTATTTATGAGGGGAAAGCTTCACTTTATTAAGGGAGTTAGTGATATGGAAGTAACAAAAAAACAAGGGCTTTATAATCGTTTTATACGATTAAACCCACCACAAATATTAGCATTAGGTTTTTTCTGCTTAATTGTGGTTGGGGGTTTGTTATTAAAGTTACCACTTGCAACGAAAGTGCATATTAGTTGGGTAGATGCTTTTTTTACAGCAACATCTGCAGCGACTGTAACGGGCTTAGGAGTAGTAGATACTGCAAGTACGTTTACGATGTTTGGTGAAATTGTTATTATGTTTTTAATTCAAATAGGTGGTCTAGGTCTTATGACGATTGCCATTTTAGTTGTTTGGGTATTAGGTAAAAAAATTGGCTTGCGTCACCGATTATTAATTGGAGAAGCATTTAATCAAACAAATATAGGTGGTCTTGTAAAATTAGTAAAACGTGTCTTTATTTTTTCTATTTGTATTGAGCTCATTGGAGTTATTTTTTTATCATTTCGCTTTATTCCAGAGTTTGGTTTTGGAAAAGGTTTATACTATAGTATTTTCCATGTGATTGCATCCTATAATAATGCTGGCTTCGCTCTTTGGCCGGATAATTTAACAAGGTATGTAGGAGATCCTGTTATTAATATTGGAATTTGCTCTTTAATTGTAATAGGGGGACTCGGTTTTACCGTATTAATTGATATATGGTATAGTCGTAGTTTTCGAAAACTATCGCTTCATTCCAAAATTATGATTATTGGAACGGTAGCGCTAAATGTTATAGCGATGATTGTGATTTTTGTATTGGAATATAATAATGTGAAAACGTTAGGGAATTTATCTTTAAGTGAAAAATTATGGGCTTCTTTCTTCCAAGGCATTACACCCCGGACAGCTGGATTTAATACAGTTGACTATGGCGGTATGGAAGAATCATCTATATTATTTACGATGGTTTTAATGTTTATCGGTGCAGGAAGTGTATCGACAGGTGGTGGAATTAAATTAACGACGTTTGTTATTTTAATTACATCTGTTATTTCTTTCTTTAGAAAGAAGGAGGAAATTGTTTTATTTCAGCGTACGATTAAAATGTCGACAGTAACGAGAGCGTTAGCAATTGCTGTCGCCAGTCAAATACTTATTCTTACAGCGGTATTTGTATTAATGCTTACAGAACACTTTAGTTTTATTCAGTTATTATTTGAGGCGATTTCAGCGTTTGGCACAGTAGGCTTAACAATGGGGATTACTGCGAAGCTATCAGCGTTCGGAAAATGTATCATCATGTTTGTTATGTTTTGTGGATTAATTGGACCGCTAACACTTGTGTTTTCTTTAGCGCGCCCAGCAAAACAAAAAATAAAATACCCATCGGAAGATGTATTTACAGGATAAGGTATCTCGCATGAAGCGAGATACCTTTTTCTTTTTAAAAAAGAGAGAACAATAAGCCAATCAGAGCCACTCGGAATAAAATTGCGATAAGTGCTGCAATTCCACCGACAATCGCAGCGATACCACCAGTTACAGTAGCTCCGCGATTATAAGCGTAAATACCGAGTAAAACAGAAACAAGACCAAATAGTGTTGGGAAGGTGAAGAGTGATAATATAGATAAGGCAAGAGCAATAAAACCAGCAGTTGACCCAGCGGCAGATGATCTTACGTTATCTTTATCATCGTAATCATAATTAATTCGCTGTGGTGCAACTTCAGCTGCATATTCTTCTTTATAGTCACTATCTATTCTATCTTTTCTTTTATAATCATCAAATTTCTCAGTCAAAGTCATGACTCCTTTCATAACAATGTTCAATAGTAGTATGTATCTTTTTTTCTTTTTTATCCCGCTATTTGCGGGCAGTAAGACTCCCACCTCAAAATTCAGCTGGAGCGAAGGAGTTAGGTGGGAGTCGGGCTGCCCATATGCCCATAAATGCCTGATTGGTGAGGGGTAATAATCAGTGGGGGGGGAGCAAAACCCCTACTGATTAGGAATTCAATTTATCTGAATATAAGGAATATGTAACGTCTATTTGAAATACGGAAATTATTTTTTTGAAATAGGAAAAGTTAGTATGACTTCCTCTATTTTGGAAAGTATAAAAAGGAATAATGAGGAAAGGGTGCAGTACATAATGGAACATCCAATTGAAAATTTAATGAAAACAGCAATGACAAATTTAAAAGAGATGGTAGATGTAAATACGATTGTTGGAAGTCCAGTTACAACAGCTGACGGAAATGTAGTATTAACCGTATCTCAAGTGGCTTTTGGTTTTGGAGCTGGTGGAAGTGACTTTAAAGGGGATTTCACGACTGAAAAACATAATGGCGGACAAGGTCAGCATAAGGAGAAAAAACAAGAGCACCCATTTGGAGGAGGAAGTGGTGCTGGGGTTTCCATTAGTCCAGTTGCTTTTTTAGTAGCTGGTTCTAACGGTGTACAAGTATTGCATCTCAATAGTAGTACACATTTAATTGAAAAAGCTTTAAATACTGTACCAAGCACTGTGGATAAATTCGTGAATGATCGTCAAAAGTGAACTTGCAATTTTTAGGGATTGTGATATATTAGAAAAAGTGCGCTTTAGGATAATCGAAATAATTGAAATGTAAATATATATGATGTATGAAATAAGGGAGAGGAATGTATGATTAATATCAAAAACTTAGTAGTTGGCTTATTTATGTTAGTAAGCGGCTTTGTTGTATATGTAATAAGAGAAAAAGCCCCATTCTAAAACAGACAAACCGTTACTGCCTGTTTTTAATTTGCAAAAAATATTGACAAGTTATTTTATTGATGTTATAATTTTAGTTCGTGTCTCGGTTACAGCTAGTGTAAAGTGAATAACTCTTATGAATATAATATGAAAAGTTTGCGAAAGATCGGGTAATCTTACCAACAACTTTTGTGAACAGACCCTATAAATTGTATTTGTAAGCTTTATATGTATACTAGTGAATCAAGGAGCGGTCAGTGGAACCGTAATGATGAGAGAGAGGTAGGGCTTTCATCCAGTATATGTTACTTTCCCGTTAGGTGAATATAAAAAAGAGGACTCCTTTTTCAAAAGGGGTCCTCTTTCTTTTTGTGTGTTACACCGTAAAAAGAAAAGCTTTTAAATACGGTTCTCGACTTGTTGACAAATTTCATCCGTTGTTAAGCCATGTGCGTTAATTACCGATCCTTTTATTGATGTATCTGCAATGCCCATTATATTAGAATCTTGCCCAGTTACAACGCAACAATCGCATCCCTGTGCATCATTTTCTGAGTTAAGTGTAACGACTTCGTGCCCTTGTTGCTGAAGAGCTTGCTGAACATCTGTTAAAGAGTTTTCAACACCGATTTTAGCCATAATTTTCACCTCCTACCATCTAGTTGCTAGTATGCTCAAGTTTTTAGCATATATTTATGAAAAGAAGGTAGGAAACATATATTTGTTTAGTCGTTATATACACCAGTTAGCATTTGGCTGACGAATTGCTCGTTTAATGTATCTTGGGCTGAATCGTTGCTAGATTGAATGTCGATTGAAGCGATAAAGTTGTTATGTTCTTTACTATTAGGTTCTACCTCTACATAATTATTGAATTTACAAAAACCTTTCGTATTCATTAGATCAAATAGTTGCAGCATTTCTACTACCTCTTGTCTTGTTCCTTTAATTTGTACACACGCCATATTTATTTCCTCCTTCATTTTGACAAATTGTTTTTTAAAAATAGGATTATGATGACGAAATGAAAAATATGAATGTTATTTTTAGACAACGTTATTTTTGTTATTTCCCCCTTTTTCACTAAAAGTCGTTGTATATTCCCGAATTTATAAAATCGGACGTCCGTTTCTTGAATACAATAGATTCGTATCAATTGGTGAAAATCCTTCTTTTAAACAAAAAAATTTTTAGTAGAAATTGGCGAAAAAAAATTTTTGACTTTTTGTAAACGCTAACAATGTTGTTAAATCAATATAATTAAAGATGCGCGTGCGATTCATAATTATAAATTTTCTAAAAATTCACTTGATTTATTTAAAAAGGAGAGTAAACTAGGAAACAATAAAAAAATCATAGAACAATAAAAAAATCATAGAACATAGGAGGCGCTTTCCAGTGAATGAGCAATGGATTTTCTTAAATGGAGAATTTGTTCCAAAAGATGAAGCAAAAGTTTCAGTATATGATCATGGCTATTTATATGGCGATGGAGTATTTGAAGGAATTAGAGTTTATAGCGGTAATGTTTTCCGTTTGAGAGAGCATCTTGTCCGGTTATATGAATCAGCGAAATCCATTATGCTAGACATTCCATATTCGTTAGATGAAGTAACGAATATCGTTGTTGAGACGATTCGACAAAATCAATTATCTAATGGATACATTCGTCTTGTTGTATCGAGAGGAGTAGGAAATCTCGGATTAGATCCTGATTCTTGTTCGAAACCGAATGTAGTAGTAATCGCAGAGCAACTATCTTTATTCCCACAAGAATACTATGAAAAAGGGATTCCAGTTGTAACGGTTGCAACGCGGCGAAATCGTCCAGATGTTCTATCCCCTCAAGTAAAATCTTTAAATTACTTAAATAATATTTTAGTTCGCATTGAAGCGAAGTTAGCTGGAGTACAAGAAGCACTTATGTTAAATGATCAAGGATATGTAGCTGAAGGATCAGGAGATAACGTATTTATTATAAAAGGAAATAAATTAATTACACCACCAAGTTCAGCTGGGGCATTAGAAGGGATCACACGAAATGCAATTTTAGAAATCGGCGAAAAACTTGGGTATGACGTAAGAGAAGAGTTATTTACAAGACATGATGTATATGTAGCTGATGAGGTATTTTTAACAGGAACAGCTGCTGAAGTCATTGCTGTTACGACAGTAGATGGTAGGACGATTGGTTTAGGAAAAACTGGTCCACATACGAATCGTTTATTAGAAGAATTCCGTAAATTAGTTGTAGAAGATGGAGAGAAAATTTACGAAGAAAATAAAGTCGGATAATAACTCTTTATGACATGAAAAAGCGTTGATAGGGAGGAGTAGTTGATTGTGAAGCCTCACAGAGAGTCGGTGGTTGCTGAAAACCGACGGTTCACGTCGACGAACATCGCCCTTGAGTGCTAAGCTGAAGCATTTGTTTAGGCTTAGACGGTAGCTCCGTTATTAGCTAGACTCATCCCGAGTCACTGAGGCAAGAGTATTTCTTGCAAAGAAGGGTGGTACCGCGAAATCTTTCGTCCCTTCAGCACATAGCTGGAGTGTGGACGTAGGATTTTTTTATTGCATACAAGTTTTCAAAAGGGGGCTTATAAGAAAAATGTCTTCAAAAACAGAAGAGAAACTGGGAACTGGTGCACAGCTATTGTTAGAAGCACTAGAAAAAGAAGGAGTAGAAGTGATTTTCGGTTATCCGGGTGGTGCCGTTTTACCGCTCTATGATGCACTCTATGACTGTGAAATTCCGCATATTTTAACGAGGCATGAGCAAGGGGCTATTCACGCTGCCGAAGGATATGCAAGGATTACAGGAAATCCAGGAGTTGTCATTGCAACGAGTGGACCTGGTGCTACAAATGTTATTACCGGTTTAGCTGACGCAATGATTGATTCATTACCGCTCGTTGTATTTACAGGGCAAGTAGCAACAACGTTAATTGGAAGTGATGCTTTCCAAGAAGCGGATATTATGGGGCTTACAGTGCCAGTGACAAAACATAATTACCAAGTACGAAAAGCATCCGAATTACCCCGTATTATTAAAGAAGCGTTTCATATTGCTAGAACAGGAAGACCAGGTCCAGTCGTTATTGACCTTCCGAAAGATATGGTAGTAGAGCAAGGAGAGCGATGTAGTAATGTACAAATGGATTTACCAGGATATAACCCTAATTATGAACCGAATCTACTCCAAATAAACAAATTATTACAGGCAATTGAAACTTCAAAAAAACCGTTAATTTTAGCTGGAGCAGGTGTATTACATGCGAAAGCTTCCACAGAATTAACAAGCTTTGCTCGTAAGTATGAAATTCCTGTTGTGCATACATTACTTGGTCTTGGTGGTTTTCCGCCAGATGAGGAACTATTTTTAGGGATGGGAGGAATGCACGGTTCTTACACAGCTAATATGGGGTTATATGAATGCGACTTACTAATTAATATAGGTGCGAGATTTGATGATCGTCTTACTGGGAATTTAGCTTATTTTGCTAAAGAAGCGACGGTCGCACATATTGATATTGATCCAGTAGAGATTGGAAAGAATGTGCGGACTGAAATCCCTATTGTTGCGAGTGCGAAGCGGGCGTTAGAAGTATTACTTCAATCAGAAGGAAGGAAAGAAAATCATCATGAATGGCTCTCTTTATTAAAGAGTAGAAAAGAAAAGTATCCGTTCTCTTACGAACAAACTTCTGAAAGTATTAAGCCGCAATATGCGATTGATATGTTATATGAAATTACAAAAGGAGAAGCGATTGTAACAACAGATGTTGGGCAACATCAAATGTGGGCAGCCCAATATTATCCATTGAAAAACCCGGATAAATGGGTAACTTCTGGTGGGTTAGGAACGATGGGATTCGGATTTCCAGCAGCAATTGGTGCACAAATTGCAAAGCCAGATGAACTTGTTATTGCAATTGTCGGTGACGCTGGATTTCAAATGACTTTACAAGAATTAGGGGTATTAAAAGAACATTCTTTACCAGTTAAAGTGTTTATTTTAAATAATGAAGCTTTAGGAATGGTAAGACAATGGCAAGATGAATTTTACAATCAAAGATATTCACATTCTTTACTACCATGTCAACCAGATTTCGTCGCTCTTGCGAATGCGTATGGTATAAAAGGCGTCCGTATTGATGATCCACTTCTTGCAAAGAATCAAATACAACAGGTGATTGAATTACAAGAGCCAGTCGTAATTGATTGCCGTGTACTTCAATCTGAGAAGGTTATGCCGATGGTTGCGCCAGGGAAAGGTGTTCACCAAATGGAAGGAGTGGAAAAAAGGTGAAGAGAATTGTTACAGCGACAGTTCGAAATCAAAGTGGTGTGTTAAACCGAATTACAGGTGTTATGACACGAAGGCATTTTAATATTGAAAGTATTTCAGTAGGGCATACGGAGTCATTGGATATTTCGCGGATGACGATTGTTGTACACGTTGAAAGTGAACAGCAAGTTGAGCAGTTAATTAAACAACTTCATAAACAAATCGATGTTCTGAAAGTATCAGATATTACAGAAGAAGCAATGATTGCTAGAGAGCTTGCACTTATTAAAGTAGCAACTTCTGTAGCAAGGGCGGAATTGTATAGTTTAATTGAACCGTTTCGAGCTGCTGTAATAGATGTTGGAAAGGATTCCATGGTTGTGCAAGTAACAGGTACGCAGGATAAAGTAGAAGCATTAATTGAATTGCTTCGTCCATATGGTTTGAAAGAAATTGCTAGAACAGGTGTTACAGCCTTTACACGTAGTATGAAAAAGCAAGATAAGCAAGTTATGTTAATTCAATAATCATTTAAATATAGGGGGAAAAAGAAAATGGCAAAAGTTTATTATGAAAAAGACGTGACGGTTAATGTATTAAAGGAAAAGAAAGTAGCAATCATCGGATATGGATCGCAAGGTCATGCGCATGCACAAAACTTACGTGATAACGGATTTGATGTAGTAGTAGGGCTAAGGAAAGGTAAGTCTTGGGATAAAGCGAAAGATGATGGATTTTCTGTATATAAAGTAGCAGAAGCAGCAAAACAGGCGGATGTAGTAATGATTTTACTACCTGATGAACTGCAACCAGAAGTATATGAAGCCGAAATTGCACCAAATTTGCAGGCAGGAAATTCTCTTGTGTTCGCACATGGTTTTAATGTTCACTTTGATCAAGTAAAACCACCAGCGAATGTAGATGTATTTCTAGTAGCACCAAAGGGTCCAGGACATCTTGTGCGCCGTACGTTTGCTGAGGGCGGGGCTGTTCCTGCATTATTTGCAGTATATCAAGATGCAACAGGAGTTGCGACTGAAAAAGCACTTTCTTATGCTGATGGAATTGGAGCGACGAGAGCTGGTGTATTAGAAACGACGTTTAAAGAAGAAACAGAAACAGATTTATTTGGAGAGCAAGCTGTACTTTGCGGCGGAGTGACTGCGCTTGTTAAAGCAGGTTTTGAAACGCTAGTTGATGCGGGATATCAACCTGAACTTGCATATTTTGAATGTTTACATGAACTGAAACTCATTGTGGATCTTATGTACGAGGGTGGACTTGAAAATATGAGATATTCAGTTTCAGATACAGCGCAGTGGGGAGACTTCGTATCAGGACCACGTGTTGTTACTGAAGATACGAAGAAAGTAATGGGTGAAGTGCTAGCGGAAATTCAAGATGGTACATTTGCAAGAGGTTGGATTGCAGAGCATAAAGCTGGAAGACCAAATTTCCATGCGACAAATGAGAAAGAAAATGAACATGAAATTGAAGTAGTTGGACGTAAATTACGTGAAATGATGCCTTTCGTACAGCCAAGAGCAAAGGTAGGGGTTAAATAATATGAAGCAGATTTTGTTCATGGATACGACGCTACGTGATGGCGAACAATCACCAGGAGTGAATTTAAATGAACAAGAGAAATTACAAATTGCAAGGCAACTTGAGAGACTCGGTATTCATGTAATGGAAGCTGGATTTGCAGCGGCTTCCGAAGGGGATTTTCAGTCAGTAAAGAGCATCGCAAATACAATTCAAAATGCTACGGTTATGAGTTTAGCTAGAGCGAAAGAAAGTGATATTCGAAGAGCATATGAAGCTGTAAAAGGTGCTGTATCTCCTCGTCTACACGTATTTTTAGCTACGAGTGACATTCATATGAAATATAAACTTTGTATGTCAAAAGAAGATGTGTTAGATAGTATTCATCGTTCAGTTACGCTCGGAAAATCATTATTTCCGACAGTACAATTTTCTGCAGAAGATGCGACAAGAACATCGAGAGCATTTTTAGCTGAAGCAGTAGAAGTTGCGATTCGCGCAGGAGCAAATGTAATTAATATTCCAGATACAGTGGGATATACGAATCCAGAAGAATATTATTTTCTTTTTAAATACTTGCAAGAATCCGTTCCATCGTATGAAAAAGCAATTTTCTCTTGTCATTGTCATGATGATCTCGGGATGGCGGTTGCCAATTCATTAGCTGCGATTGAAGGCGGAGCGTTACAAGTAGAAGGAACGATTAACGGAATTGGAGAAAGGGCAGGGAATGCGGCCTTAGAAGAAGTTGCGGTTGCGCTTCATATTAGAAAAGATTTCTATAAAGCTGAGTCTTCTATGACACTAAAAGAGATTAAATCGACAAGTACTTTAGTAAGTCGTTTAACAGGTATGGTTGTACCAAAAAATAAAGCAATTGTTGGTGCAAATGCATTCGCTCATGAATCAGGTATTCATCAAGATGGTGTTTTAAAAGAAGTGACAACATATGAAATTATTGAACCAGCACTTATAGGAGAATCTCAAAACCTATTTGTACTTGGTAAACATTCTGGGCGTCATGCGTTTACTGAAAAAATGAAAGAGCTTGGTTATGAATTTACAAACGAAGAGCGCGATGCGGTATTTGAAGCGTTTAAAAAATTAGCGGATCGTAAAAAGGAAATTACGGAAGAAGATTTACGCGCGCTTATGCTTGGCGAAGCAGCTTTTGCGGCGCAACAATATAATATTACGCAATTGCAAGTACATTTCGTATCCAATAGTACACAATGCGCGACAGTCGTGCTGAAAGATGAGGAAGGAAATGTATACGAAGATGCAGCTACTGGTTCTGGTAGTATTGAAGCGATTTACAATGCAATTCAAAGGATTTTAGGATTAGAATGTGAATTAGCAGATTATCGCATACAATCTATTACGCAAGGTCAAGATGCACTTGCTCACGTTCATGTTGAATTAAAAGAAGGAGGTCATCAAGTATCAGGTTTTGGGGTTGCACAAGACGTATTGGAAGCATCGGCGAGAGCTTACGTCCATGCAGCAGGGAAATTAAAATCTCTTATCCCGCATTAACGGGCAGTAAAGACTCCCACCTCAAAATTGGGCGAATGCAAGGGGGAGGTGGGAGATCAACTGCCCGTAAAAGCCCGATTGGTGTGGGCTAATAATTAGTGGGGAAGGACAAAAACCCCCACTGATTAAAGTTTCACTTTATATCACTTGTAAAGTAAGTGTTTGATAGGTGAGGAAACTTTCCTCACTTATCAAATTAACATTCTGAAAATTCTGTTAAAAGAGGTGCTGTAATTGGAGAAACGTATCGTTTGTTTAGCTGGTGATGGTGTCGGTCCAGAAATTATGGGAAGTGCGAAGGAAGTATTGCATATGGTAGAAAGGCTATATGGACATCATTTTCATTTGCAAGACGAGTACTTTGGCGGAGCTGCTATTGATTTAACTGGACAGCCATTACCACAGAGAACACTTGCTGCTTGTTTAGCGAGTAATGCGGTTTTACTAGGGGCGGTTGGTGGACCACGGTGGGATCGTGCGAAAGAAAGGCCAGAGAAAGGATTATTGGGATTAAGAAAAGGACTTGGTGTATTTGCCAATGTTCGCCCTGTGACGGTAGAAAGCGCAACTGCACATTTATCACCATTAAAAAACGCTGATGAAATTGATTTCGTTGTCGTTCGTGAATTAACAGGAGGAATTTATTTTTCTTATCCGAAAGAACGAACAGAAGAAGTGGCAACGGATACACTTACGTATCATCGTCATGAAATTGAACGTATCGTTTCGTATGCTTTTCAATTAGCAAGTAAGCGGAAGAAAAAAGTAACATCTATTGATAAGGCGAATGTTTTAGAATCTAGTAAACTATGGAGAACCGTGACAGAAGACGTAGCACTTCACTATCCAGATGTTGAATTAGAACATATTTTAGTAGATGCCGCAGCTATGGAATTAATTCGGAATCCAGGGCGGTTTGACGTTATCGTAACGGAAAATTTATTTGGTGATATTTTAAGTGATGAAGCATCCGTATTAGCTGGCTCATTAGGAATGCTTCCTTCAGCGAGCCACGCTGAAAATGGTCCTTCATTATATGAGCCTATTCATGGATCAGCGCCGGATATTGCGGGGAAAAATAAGGCGAACCCAATTGCGATGATGCGTTCAGTTGCAATGATGCTTGGGCAATCATTCGGATTAACGAGAGAAGGGTGTGCAATTGAAGAAGCGATTTCTGCAGTTCTTAAATTAGGAAAATGTACAGCAGATATCGGAGGGGATGAGACAACAACTTCATTTACGAAGGCAGTTATTCAAGAAATGGAAGAGCAAGCGCTAGTAGGGAGAGGACGATAATGGGGAAAAGGTTACTAGATAAACTTTGGGAAAGGCACGTAGTTGCGACAAATGAAAATGGATTAGATTTATTATATATCGATCTTCATCTCGTTCATGAAGTAACGTCACCGCAAGCCTTTGAGGGCTTGCGGCTGGCAAATCGAACTGTCCGCAGACCAGATTTAACATTTGCAACGATGGATCATAATATTCCAACGAAAGATGTTTGGAATATTACCGATCGCATTGCGAAGCAGCAATTGGATACACTTCGTGAAAACTGTAAACAATTTCAGGTGCCATTAGCGGATATTGGAGATGAGGAGCAAGGGATTGTTCATGTTATAGGACCAGAGCTTGGGCTCACGCAACCAGGAAAAACGATTGTTTGTGGTGATAGTCATACGGCTACTCATGGTGCTTTCGGCGCGTTAGCATTTGGTATTGGTACGAGTGAAGTAGAGCATGTATTAGCAACGCAAACGTTATGGCAACGAAAACCAAAAGCGATGGGCATTGAATTAAAAGGAAAATTACCAAAAGGCGTTTATGCAAAAGATATTATTTTGCATCTTCTTTCAAAGTACGGCGTAGCAGTTGGAACGGGATATGTAATGGAATTTTACGGAGAGACAATTCATGCGATGGATATGGAAGAGAGGATGACACTATGTAATATGGCAATTGAAGGGGGAGCGAAAGCTGGTATTATTGCACCGGATGAAAAAACCGTTGCTTACGTAAAAGAGCGTAAATATGCACCGAAAGACTATAAAACTTTTACGAAAAAATGGTCGGAACTTTATACAGATTCAGACGCAATCTATGATTTGCATATTTCAATAAATGTTACGGATTTAGCACCATACGTCACTTGGGGGACAAATCCGAGTATGGGTGTTCGTATTGATGAAAAATTACCTGAAAATCATGATGAAAATGATGAAAGAGCATTTTCATATATGGGATTAAGACCTGGACAAAGCACTTATGACATTCCAATTCAGAATGTCTTCATTGGGTCCTGTACAAATTCTCGATTATCCGATTTAGAAATTGCCGCATCTGTTGTAAAAGGGAAAAAAGTAAAAGAAGGTGTGCGAGCACTCGTTGTACCAGGGTCGCAAAGAGTAAGAGAGCGAGCAATGCAAAAAGGATTGCATCACATATTTGAAGAAGCTGGATTTGAATGGAGAGAGCCTGGATGTTCGATGTGTCTTGGGATGAATCCGGATCAAGTACCTGAAGGGGAACATTGTGCATCCACTTCAAATCGTAATTTTGAAGGAAGGCAAGGAAAAGGAGCGCGAACGCATTTAGTTAGCCCAGCAATGGCGGCAGCGGCTGCGTTATATGGTCATTTTGTTGATATTAGAAAGGAGAGTTATGATGGAGCCATTTCGTATTCATAAAGGTACTGCCGCAGTACTTATGAATGATAACATTGATACAGATCAAATTATTCCAAAGCAATATTTAAAGAGAATTGAAAGGACGGGGTTTGGAAAGTTTTTATTTGATGAGTGGCGATATGATAAGAATCGTCATGAAAATCCTAATTTTCCGCTTAATGCACCAGAAAGAAAAGGCGCGAGTATATTAATTACTGGGGATAATTTTGGATGCGGGTCTTCAAGAGAACATGCGCCTTGGGCACTTGCTGATTATGGTTTTCGTGTTATTATCGCCGGTGGATTTGCAGATATTTTTTATATGAATTGTATGAAAAATGGCATGTTACCGATTGTAATGGATAAAGAGATGCGTGAACAACTTGCCAAAACGGATGCGAGAGATCAAATAGAGGTCGATTTAGAGAATGAAGTAATTACTACGGACACACACACATTCCATTTTACAATCGAGAAAATGTGGAAAGAAAAATTAGTAAATGGTCTAGATGAAATCAGCATTACAATGCAATATGGACAAGAAATTGAAGAGTATGAAAGAAAAGTAGCTTCATATTAAGAAATGACAGAATGTTAAAAAAGTATTTACATTCAGAATTAACTATTATATACTAGTTTAAAAATTAGAGGAGAAAGGGAGTAAGTATTATGAATACAATACAATCTATTAAAATGCTTACACAACTACATCATCATACATGAAACCTTTGAACCTAACGTGAAAACGTGTAGGTACAAGGGTTATTCCCATTGTACCTACACTTCTACTAAGGAGCCTTGTAGGTATTTTGTCTACAAGGCTCTTTTTATTTTCCGGTTTAAGTGAATGGAAGGGGCATACATTAGAGAAGAAAGGGTGTGTGAATTTAGATGACAAAGTGGAAGAGGGCAAATCCAAATGGAACGAGAGATTATTTATTCGAAGAATGTACGTTAATTGAAGAGGTGGAACAAAAATTAAGACGTACATTTTTTGAAAGGGGTTATGAAGAAATAAGGACTCCTACGATTGAGTTTTATGATGTATTTGCTTTTCAAAATCGGCCGATAGATGAAGAAAAGATGTATAAATTTTTCGATGAAAAAGGACGGATTATCGTTTTACGCCCAGATATGACAATTCCTCTAGCGAGAGTGATTGGAACACAGAGATGGGATACTCCTCTTAAAGTAACATATAGCGGAAATGTATTTCGGGCGAATGAGTCCCTTTCTGGAAAATATAATGAAATCGTGCAAAGTGGTATTGAAATTATCGGGATTGATAATGTAAGAGCTGAAATTGAATGTGTGATAAGTGTAATCCAAGCACTACAAAAATTGAAGGTACAATCTTTTACAATCGAGATTGGGCAAGTTCAGTTATATAAATGTATTGTAAAAAAGCTTTCCATTCATGATGAGGAAGAGAGAGTGCTTAGAACGTATATAGAAAGTAAAAATTATACTGCCCTCTCAAATTTTATCGGGGAAAAGAAATTAGATCGGAGTGATGAAACAGTAAGATTACTTGAGAAATTGCCAAGACTATTTGGGAATTTAGAAGTCATTGAGGAAGCAGAAAAACTTGCTTCAAGTAATGAAATGAAAACGGCCATTGCAAGAGTGAAAGAAATGTATGAAACAATTGAAAAGTTAGGATATGGCTCTTACATATCAATTGATTTAGGTATGATCCATCATTTGGATTACTATACGGGTGTTATTTTCAAAGGGTATATATATGAAATTGGAGAAGAAATTGTTAGTGGCGGCAGATATGATGAATTAATTGGCAACTTTGGAGAGGTGATGCCGGCAGTTGGACTCGCGATGCAAGTAAATCAAATTGTTAAGGCGCTTCAAGAGCAGCAAGAACCGTATAAACGAAAGCAAATAGATATTATGATTCATTATGAGTTAAATAGATTGGCAGAGGCAGAACGATTACGAAGTTTACTTCAAAAGGATGGGAAGAAAGTAGAGCTATCTTTATTCTCTAATTTACACGATAGTTTTCACTTTGCAAAAAAGAATAAAATAATGACGGTTGTTGAAATAAAGAGTGAATCATTAGTGGAATATGTATGGAGAGAGAAATGGATCATCCAGAAAGAAGGAGATACTTCGTGCGTAACATTCAAATTGCGTTAACGAAAGGAAGACTAGAAAAGCATGTGATTCCACTGTTTGAGCAAATTGGTATCGATTGTGCAGAGCTTAAAGATAAAGGAAGAAAGCTTGTTTTTCAAAGTAAAAATACGAATATTTCATTTATTTTAGTGAAAGCGGTGGATGTCGCTACGTATGTGGAACATGGAGTAGCTGATATTGGTGTTGTTGGTAAAGATATTTTAATGGAAAACGAGAAAGATATATATGAAATGGTGGATTTAGGAGTGGGTGTGTGCAAGTTTTGTATTGCTTCTATTCCTACGTACAATCCAAAGAGTTCCCGGAAGAAACGAATTGCTACGAAATACCCACACATCACTTCTACTTATTTCCATGATAAAGGAGAGGATGTAGAAATTATTAAAATAGAAGGTTCTGTTGAAATCGCTCCTCTCCTTGGATTGGCAGATGCGATTGTTGATATTGTTGAAACAGGAAAAACGTTACAAGAGAATGGGTTAATTGTATTTGAGGAAATGTGCGCAATATCAGCTCGGATGATTGTAAATAAGGCAGCTTTAAAAACTAAAAGAGACGAAATATTCAGTATTATAAATATGATGGAGCAAGAAATTTTGTCAGGGAAATAGGGGGATTAAAATGGAGATAATTTATGAAGATTTCAAAGAGGCATTATCCAAAATAAAAGTGCTACGAGAAAGTGCAAATATAATAGAAGAAACTGTTCAAAGAAATGTACGAGAAATTATTCAAAACGTAAGAGAGAGTAAAGATGAGGCTGTATCTTTTTACACAAAAAAGTTTGATGGTATGGATGTTAAAAATTTTCGTGTAAGTAAGGAAGAAATAAAACAAGCAAGTATGTTTGTAGAACATTCTTTTTTAGAAGCGTTAAAAGAAGCGAAAAAAAACATTGTCTCGTATCACGAAAAGCAAAAGAGGCAATCGATGTTCGACTGCGTGGGTGAAGGGGTAATGAGAGGACAGCTCATTCGGCCATTAGAAAATGTAGGCGTATATGTGCCAGGCGGGACGGCTTCTTATCCTTCATCCGTATTAATGAATGTATTGCCAGCCAAAATTGCAGGTGTGAAAAAAATTATAATGGTAACGCCGCCGGGACAAGGTGGAATGGATCCACATATATTAGCTGCCGCAAACCTTGCGGGTGTAGATGAAATTTACATGGCCGGCGGTGCGCAAGCAATTGCAGCTTTAGCATATGGAACGGAATCAATCCCAAAAGTTGATAAAATAGTTGGACCAGGAAATTTGTATGTCACTCTAGCGAAGCGAGAAGTATATGGAATAGTAAATATCGACATGATTGCTGGACCTTCAGAAATTGTAGTTATCGCTGATGAAACAGGAAATGCCAAGTATATTGCTGCAGATTTATTGTCACAGGCAGAGCATGACGAAAGAGCAATAGCGATTTGCATTACAACGAATATAGAGCTAGCAAAAAGAGTAGAAAGAGAGATAGAGAGGCAGTTAGGGACATTACCACGAAGTGAGATTGCCCGTGAATCTATAAAAAGAAATGGAGCAATTTGTGTTGTTTCTTCTTTAAAAAAGGCGTTCCAATTATCAAATGAAATCGCTCCAGAACATTTAGAGTTACATATAAAAGAACCGATGAATGCTCTAGCTTATGTAAAGCATGCAGGATCCATATTTCTTGGACCATATGCACCTGAGCCACTTGGGGATTATTTGGCAGGACCGAATCATGTATTACCGACAAGTGGAACGGCAAGATTTTTCTCTCCGTTATCAGTCGATGATTTTGTGAAAAAATCAAGCTTTATTTCTTATACGGAGGAAGCGTTAAAAAATGTACAGCACCATATAGTAGAACTTGCAAATAAAGAAGGCTTGCATGCGCACGCAAGAGCAATACAAATTAGATTTGAGGAGGAAGAATAATGCGTCAGTCGAGTCAAGTACGTGAGACGACAGAAACTAAAATTAAATTAAGTTTGCAGCTTGATGAGAGTACGAATGTTTCTGTTCAAACGGGAGTGGGTTTCTTTGATCATATGCTAACTTTATTTGCAAGGCATGGAAGATTTGGTTTGCA
Organism: Bacillus cereus; assembly: GCA_002578045.1. GTDB lineage: Bacteria > Bacillota > Bacilli > Bacillales > Bacillaceae_G > Bacillus_A > Bacillus_A cereus_AK. Next base: position 42,405 of record NUMR01000069.1, on the reverse strand, counting down.
AGTTGAAGCCGAAGGTGATGTATTTGTCGACGCTCATCATACAGTTGAAGATGTTGGAATTGTACTTGGAAATTGTTTGAAAGTAGCATTGCACAATAAAGAGGGTATTAACCGTTACGGTTCAGCATATGTACCGATGGATGAATCTTTAGGTTTTGTCGCAATTGATATAAGTGGGCGCTCCTATATGGTGTTTCAAGGTGAATTAACAAATCCAAAGCTCGGAGATTTTGATACAGAATTGACGGAAGAATTTTTTAGAGCAGTTGCTCATGCTGCCAATATTACATTACATGCTCGTATTCTATATGGAAGTAATACGCATCACAAAATCGAAGCTTTATTTAAGGCATTTGGCCGAGCGCTTAGAGAGGCAGTCGAAAAAAATGCCAATATTACTGGTGTAAATTCAACGAAGGGGATGTTGTAATTGATTGCTATTATAGATTATGGAATGGGAAATATTCGTAGCGTGGAACAAGCATTAAACTATATTGGAGCAGATTATATCGTAACGAATGACAAGGAAGAAATATTGAGAAGCGATGGAGTGATTTTACCAGGAGTAGGTGCATTTCCAAAAGCGATGGAAGTATTAGAAGAAAATGATTTAGTGTGTGTACTAAAAGAAATTGGGGATATAGGGAAACCGTTTCTTGGTATATGTTTAGGAATGCAGCTCTTATTTGAAAAAAGTGAGGAGTTAAAAGAATGTAGCGGATTAAGTTTATTGCCTGGTGTCATTCGGAAGTTAAAAGTTTCTTATAAAATCCCGCATATGGGGTGGAATGAATTAACGAAAGAAAGGGAATTTCCGCTTTGGAATGGGATAGCAGCTGGCTCTTTCGTATACTATGTTCATTCTTATTATGCGGATTGTCCGAATGAAATTGTGTGCGGGGCAAGTAATTATGGAGTGCAAGTACCTGGTTTTGTAGCGAAAGGAAATGTATTTGGTGCGCAGTTTCACCCTGAAAAAAGTGGAGAAGTTGGAATACAAATTTTAAAGAATTTTAAAGGAGTGGTAGAAGCATGGAAATCTTCCCAGCTATCGATTTAAAAGAAGGGCGATGTGTCAGACTTTATCAAGGAGAGTTTAGTAAAGAAACGGTCATGAATGAAGATCCGATTGCGCAAGCAATCATATTTGAAAAGCTTGGAGCGGAAATACTACACATTGTTGATTTAGACGGTGCAATTGCTGGAGAGTCATTAAATTTGTCTGTTATTGAAAGAATATGCAGGGCAGTACGTATTCCCGTGCAAGTTGGAGGAGGGGTTCGATCGCTTGCAGCAGTGGAGAAGTTATTGTCAGTAGGTGTAGATAAAGTAATTTTAGGAACAGCTGCCCTTTATGATAAGTCATTTTTAGAAGAAGCAGTTTGTCTATATAAAGAGAAAATTATTGTAGGAATTGATGCGAAAAATGGTTTCGTAGCAACGAGAGGCTGGTTGGATATATCTGAAATTTCTTACATTTGTTTAGCAAAACAAATGGAAAGCATAGGTGTTCAAACGATTGTATTTACAGACATCTCGAAAGATGGAACGCTTGCAGGACCAAATTTTGAGCAATTAAGGCTATTGCAAAAAAATGTAGGTATTCGTCTCATTGCCTCTGGAGGAGTGGCGTCTATTCAAGATGTGAAAAAATTAAATGATATGAATATTTACGGCGTCATAATTGGAAAGGCACTTTATGAGAAAACGATTGATTTAGAAGAAGTGTTACAGGTAACAAAGTTATGTTAGCCAAACGAATTATTCCATGTCTAGATGTGAAAGAAGGGCGAGTCGTAAAGGGTGTGAACTTTATAGGACTACGAGACGTTGGGGATCCTGTTGAAATAGCTGCTTTATATAATGATGCGGGAGCAGATGAAATTGTATTTTTAGATATTACTGCGACGCATGAAGGGCGAAAAACGATTATAGATGTTGTAGAAAAAACTGCCTCAAAAGTATTTATTCCTCTTACAGTAGGCGGAGGGATTTCTAATGTTCAAGATATATACAATCTGCTAAGATCTGGTGCAGATAAAATTTCAATTAATTCAGCAGCAGTATCGAATTCAAGACTAATTCAGGAAGGGGCAGAACATTTTGGCTCACAATGTATTGTCACAGCAATTGATGCTAGAAAAGTAGCGGAAGATAAATGGAATGTATACGTGAACGGAGGAAGAGTTGATACGGGAATAGATGCAATAGAATGGGCGAAGCGCGTCGTTGAGCTAGGGGCAGGAGAAATTTTGTTAACGAGTATGGATGCAGATGGAACGAAAAACGGATATGATCTTCATTTAACAGAAGCAATTTCAAAAAGTGTTTCCGTTCCAGTAATTGCATCGGGAGGGTGTGGTCAGGTGGATCACATTATAGAAGTCTTTCAAAAGACAACAGCTGATGCAGCTTTAGCAGCATCCATCTTTCATTATGGTGAGGCGACTGTACAGGATGTAAAGAGAAAATTAAGAGATGCAAACGTTGGGGTGCGGTTATGAAACCTAATTTTTCAAAAGGATTAATACCCACAGTTGTGATCGAAGAAGACACGAAAGAAGTTTTAATGTTAGCTTATATGAATGAAGAAGCATATGAAAAAACGCTAAAAACGAAAAAAACGTGGTTTTACTCTCGGTCGAGACAATCGTTATGGAATAAGGGGGAAACATCAGGAAATGTCCAATATGTGCAATCTCTTTATTTAGATTGCGATCAAGATTCAATTGTTGTGATCGTAAAACAAGTAGGGCCTGCTTGTCATACGGGAGAAAAAACGTGCTTTCACTATAAAATTATATAGGGGGATACATATGGAAGATATTTTCAAGGTATTATTTGAAACAATTGAAGAACGAAAGGAACGTCCACTTCCTGAATCATATACAAATTATTTATTTTCAAAAGGAGAAGATAAAATTTTAAAGAAAATTGGTGAGGAGTGTGCGGAAGTAATCATCGCATCTAAAAATAATGATAAAGAAGAACTAGTGAAAGAAATGGTTGATGTATTTTATCACTGTTTTGTTCTATTAGCTGAAAAAAATATTTCATTAGAAGAAGTTATGCAAGAAATGAAAAAGAGGAATGGAAAGCTTTCGAGAGTAGGAGAGCGAAGAGAAATAGATACATTATAAGGGGTGAAACATATGAAAGTGGATTATCACCTTCATTTAGAAGAAGGACCATATTCAATAAGTTGGCTTGCTAAAATAAATGATACATTACAACATTATGAACCGCTTAAGGAAGAAAAACATTCTATAGAGTGGCTTATGAAAACGCAAGAACGTTTGCAAAGTCGAGTGAAAGAAGGACCGTTTACAGCAAAGTGGATTGATTTATATTTAGAAGAAGCTGTGCGAAAGGGAATACAAGAGGTTGGCATTGTTGATCATTTATATCGTTTCCATGAGGCGAAAGGATATTATGAAAAGTATGTCGATATTAGTGATTCAAAACTTGGGCGTTTGCAGAAGGAATGGTTAGACAAAGTAAGAGTAGTTTCACTATATGATTTTACAAAGGCGATTGAGGAGGCAAAAGAGAGATGGAGTAAACGAGGAGTAACGCTCAAACTTGGAATCGAGGCAGATTATTTTATCGGTGGTGAAGAAGAGTTAAAAGAATTATTAGCGCTAGGAGACTTTGATTATGTAATTGGTTCTGTTCATTTTCTTGACGGATGGGGATTTGATAACCCAGATACAAAAGAATATTTCGAGGAGCATGAATTACATACGTTATATCATACATTTTTCGCTACAGTTGAAAGTGCCGTTCGTTCCGAGTTATTTGATATAATAGCTCACCTTGATAACATAAAAGTATTTAATTATCGATTAGATGAAAATGAACAACTTTCTTATTATAAGGAAATTGCACGTGCGTTAGTAGAAACGAATACCGCAACAGAAATAAATGCGGGATTGTACTATCGTTATCCTGTACAGGAAATGTGTCCAAGTCCGCTCTATCTACAAGTATTAGCTAAACATGGTGTTTCAATTACAATTTCCTCGGATGCGCATTATCCGAATGATTTAGGCAAATGCGTAAAAAAAAATGTGCAAACATTACGAACGCATGGCATCTCTCATATCGCTACATTTACGAAACGAGTAAGAGTGATGAAGTTGCTTGAAGAAGAAGTAACAATTTCAAAATGAAACATAATTTTTTCATGAAAACGACCCTTTTTGTTCAAAATAAGAAAAAATGAAAAGGAGGGTAAGAAATGGCAAAACAACAAAATAAACAAAATGTACAAGAAGCAAAGCAGCAAGTTTATACTTCTGAAGCGAATCAGAAAGCTAACTCAGTTATTGAGGAACAAATTAGTGACACAGTTGTAGAAGGCACGATTGATGTAAAGCTTGGAAAAGAATCACAAGAGAAGGTGTAAGAAAAGGGGGGAGAGCTGTATCTCCTCTTTTCTTATGAGAAAAAGTGTCGATTTTCGAAACTATAATCAAATTACTTGGCTTTATATATATAGATTTCTTACAATGAAAAGTAAGAGATGTTATTTTTAAAAAGAGGTGTTAGCAGTGGCTAAAATATTAGTAGCAGGAAACATTCCAGAAATCGGATTAGAATTATTAAAGGGTCATGATGTAGAAATGTACGATAAAGAGGAGTTAATTTCTTTAGATGAATTAACAGAGCGTGTAAAAGATAAAGATGCATTGTTAAGCTTACTTTCTACAAAGGTGACGAAAGAAGTTATTGATGCGGCACCTAATTTAAAGATTGTTGCAAACTATGGTGCTGGTTACGATAATATTGATTACTCGTATGCAGGAGAAAAAGGGATTACAGTATCGAATACACCGAAAGTATCAACTGAAGCGACAGCAGAATTAACATTTGCACTTCTTTTAGCAGCCGCACGTAGAATTCCTGAAGGGGATAAATTATGCCGTACGACGGGGTTTAATGGCTGGGCACCACTATTCTTCTTAGGTAGAGAAGTCCACGGTAAGACAATTGGAATTATTGGTCTTGGAGAAATCGGAAAAGCAGTGGCAAAACGTGCAAAAGCATTTGGAATGAATGTTTTCTATACAGGTCCGAATCGTAAGCTGGAAACTGAAGCTGAACTAGAAGCGACATATGTAACATTAGAAGAACTATTGCAAACAGCAGATTTTATTACAATTAACTGTGCCTATAATCCGAAATTACATCATATGATTGATGAAGAGCAGTTTAAAATGATGAAGAAAACAGCATATATTGTAAATGCTGCACGTGGACCAATTATGAATGAAGTGGCACTTGCTCATGCATTAAAGACGAATGAAATTGAAGGTGCAGCTCTTGACGTGTTTGAATTTGAACCGAAAATTACAGAAGAGCTAAAAGGATTAAAGAACGTTGTACTTACTCCTCATGTAGGAAATGCAACATTTGAAACACGCGATGCAATGGCTGAAATGGCAGTAAGAAATATTTTAGCCGTATTAAACGGTGAGGAGCCTGTGACGCCTGTAAATCAAAAAGTATTAGTGACAAAATAGAAAGAAACCTTCCACAATCGGAAGGTTTCTTATTTTTCTTTATTTGCTCTTTTAGAAGGTCTTTGTCTAAGAAATTGAGATAGCATATACAAAATATATAGTGGAATGGCAATGAATAAGAAAACAGAAAAATTCCCAAACCCTGTTTGATACATTGTGATAATGATCCCAACTAAAAATAGTGTAATAATTATGCTATATCGTGGAATGGGTACATCCTTTAAACTTGGGATACGAATGCGGCTCACCATTAAAAATGCGAACGTTACAAATACTGTAATAAGAACGATTTTTGGGATGGTATGTGAAAATAATGTTAAGAAAGCGACAAGCCCTCCTGCTGCTGTAATCGGAACTCCAGTGAAATATTTCATTGAAGTAGAAGATGGTGTTACATTAAATCGTGCTAAACGATATGCTCCGAAAAGGGGGAATAATCCCGCTATGTATAAACCGATGATTCCGTAGTTGGAGAAAGATGTGTAATACATTAAAACAGCAGGTGCTGCACCGAATGTTACGACATCTGCAAGTGAGTCAAGCTCTTTTCCCATTTGTGAATCAACACGTAATAAACGAGCCACACGACCATCAAGACTGTCTAACATCATCCCGATAAGTACTAAAATAGCAGCTGATTTATAGTATCCTAAAGATGCATAGCCGATTGATAAAAATCCGCTATATAAATTTCCGAGCGTAAATAAATTTGGAATAGCTGCTCTATACAAAATCTGATCCCTTGCTTTCTGTTATAAATTCTTAATTAGTGTATGAAAGTTTGCTTATTTTATCATACCACAAATTTCTTCCTCATACGAAAGAAATTCCCAAATTGTGAAAGATTTCATCGAGGGGGAATCTGGAAAAATAAAAAGGAGCAACTTGTTTAAAGTTGCTTCCTAAACTATTCAAATTTCGTTGTCATCGTTCCGGTTTTATATCGATTGTTAGGATCGAATCGTAACAAATCTCCATAAATTAGTTTGTCGGATAATTTTAATTCTGTTTTTGCTTTTTCAATATACGGCTGACAGAGTGTTAAATCAGCTTCTTCACCTGTGCTTTTTTTATAGCACATATTTTTTGTGTAAACATAATCTTCCGAAACAAAACTGCCATCCCGCATTACCATAAGAGGGTCTTTTTCTTTAGTAAATAAGTCTGTTCCAAATTCTACGGATTGATTTGTTTTAATACCAAGTAAATGAAGTAGCGTTGGTTTAATATCAATTTGACCGGATACTTTAGAAATCACTTTTCCTTCTTGACCGGGCACATGAATAATGAGAGGAACGCGTTGTAATTGTATAGAATCAAACGATGTAATAGCGTCTTTCCCAAGGAACTGGGCCATAGCTGCGTTATGATTTTCGGAAATGCCATAATGATCTCCATATATGACAATAACAGAATTGTCATATAGTCCTTCTTCTTTTAATTGATTCATAAATAATTTAAGAGCTTCATCCGTGTAACGAACTGTTGGGAAGTAGCGATTTAAAACACCACTTTCCGAATTAAACTCATCAACATATTGATCTTCTGGATTTAGAAGAAATGGAAAATGATTTGTTAAAGTAATGAATTTTGTATAGAACGGTTGCGGTAAAGATTTTAGCTTTGGAATAGATTGTTCAAAGAACTCTTTATCTTTTAATCCCCAACCGACAGACATTTGTTCCGTGCTGACGTAATCATTTAAATTAAAGTAACGATCATATCCAAGCGCAGGGTACATTACATCCCGATTCCAAAACGTTTTATCGTTTGAATGGAATACAGCAGAAGAATAGCCGTATTTTTTTAATTGTTCAGGTGTAGCAGTGTATTCATTTGTTGCATGAGTAAAGAATACAGAACCACGATCTAACGGATAAAGTGAGTTTTCAACGATAAATTCAGCATCAGAAGTTTTACCTTGTCCTGTTTGATGATAGAAGTTATCAAAATAAAAACTATCTTTAATAAATGTATTTAAAAATGGAGTAATCTCTTTTCCATTTATTTTTTTATTAATGACAAAACTTTGTGTAGATTCCATTGAAATTAAAATTATATTTTTCCCTTTTGCAGCTCCAAATAAGTTTTTATTAACCTGCTTATCTTTTAAGTCTGTATAGTTTTTAATTTCAGAGAACCCGTCGCCACTTGCAAATACACGCTCAGCCGAAGACTTAGATTGAAGCGTAATGTCAAATAGATGATATGTGTATAATCCTAAATTTTTCACGACAGTTTGACGGTCAAAAGAGCGTGAGAACATTTGTGGCTTATAAATAACTGAAACAACAATTTGTAGTGCCAATAAGGCAGTTACACCGCTAAAGAAAGTTCTTTTCTCAGAGCGGGAAAGTGGCGTTGTGTCACAAAATGATGGGAATTTGCGTGAAAGAAACATTAAAATAATTGCATCTGCAAATAAAAGTAATGTTTTATACGTAAAGAGCTCCTTAATACTTGTACCTAAGTTAGCCATATTATTTGTTTGGAGTAAAACCGGGAAAGTAACGAAATCGTTATAAAATCCATAAAACATTGCATTCCCAAATAAAATAAAGGACAGGATAAAACTGATTCCGATAATAATTCGGTTTCGGTACTTAGATGCAAGTAAAGCAAAACCGAAAAATAAAAGTAATGCAGCTAACGGATTAATAAAAAGCATAAATTCTTCAAAGAAGTTATCAATTTTAATATCAAAAGCAAGCTTGTACACAATATATGTTTTAATCCATAATAAAACGACTGCAATGAGTGCAAATCGCAGTTTTGGAAATAAACGTTGTAACATAATATGCTCCTCTCTTAAAAAAACATAACAGTTGTTGTGAGTCGATTTGATTAGCTCCCCACTTTATATATACGAACAGTCTTTTATTAATATGATTATTATACTATGAGTATCATTATACGAAAATAAAAGAGAGTTGTGGGCTTTTTTATAATAATTGAGTAGAAAAAGAGCAGTGGGAGACAATAAAATGGAATTTCTATGTATGGTTATTATCGTGCACAGAAAGTATCGTGTAGTGATACGGAGGTTATAATGCGAAATTTATTATATTTTATAGTGTGCAGTAGTTTTATGCTTTTTGCTTCACCGAGTGTGTCGGTAGCCCAGTATGACGTACCGCTCATGGAAGACGCGATTTATTCTATTTTATTTCCAAAAATAAATAAAGCAATTGAAAAGCAGTATGGGAGCTTGAAACCTTATGAATGTCCTAAAATTATTAGCTTAAAAAAAGTCTATAGTGGTACATATTTATTTCAAGCGGTTATCGAAGTAACGAAGTATGAACGAGTTGGTGGGAAAATTGCTCCGCCATTTGAGAAAGTAACAATTACGTTTGATAACGAAGAAGGCGAATGGGAAGTAACTAAGATTGGAGTAAAACGCTTACCAAATGATACGAAATTAAACTGCAAAAAAACAATATAAAAAATTGTTTGACAAATGAAATGATCCTTTGGTATTGTTAATAACAACAATTAGATGTTTAAAAATTAAATAGACTTACCTCATCTACTCTCAAAGGTAGAGGCCGCGATAGGAAAAAAGTAAGCTATGGGAGATTTAGTGGAATCTGTGATCATAGGCTGAAAGGGACTATTGCCGAAATATAAGAATAACCACCTTATTCATATATTGGGACTGCATTGAATAAATGTAGTACTGTCATAGATTTATTTTATGGAGAGCTATTTGGAGATGTTGATGCGGTTTCTTATTTTGAGAAGATAACAACTTGTTTATTTTTTCAATATATATTTTTCCTAATAAGAAACGCGTGTGAACATTGTTCCGCGCGTTTTTTTTTGTCTATCTAAAAGGCTCCAATGAATAGAAGATTGAGGTTATGAGTTTTAGAGGAAATAGGGGAGGAATTCAAATGTATTTACACGGCACAAGCCGAATCAATGGGCAAGGACACTTAGAAATTGGAGGGTGCGATACGACGCAGTTAGCAAAACAATATGGAACACCACTTTATGTATACGATGAAGAGTCTATTCGAGTAAAATGTCGTGCGTTTCATCGTGCTTTTAAAGAAAGTGGTTTCTCTTACCAAGTAGCATATGCAAGCAAGGCGTTCTTGTGCATGGAGATGTGCCGAGTAGCTTGTGAAGAGAATATGTCATTAGATGTTGTTTCTGGAGGAGAACTATATACTGCGCTCCAAGCAGGATTTCCAGCATCACGTATTCATTTTCATGGAAATAATAAAACAGAAGAAGAGATAGTGATGGCTCTTCAGGAGAATGTCGGTTGTTTTGTAGTAGATAATTTCTTTGAATTAGAAGTTTTACACGATTTAGCAGTGCAACATGGGAAATTTGTAAACATATTAATTCGTGTAACGCCTGGAGTAGAGGCGCACACACATGAATATATTACAACAGGTCAAGAGGATTCAAAATTTGGATTTGGCGTTTCGAATGGTCAAGCGATGCAGGCAATTGGGCTTGCTTTACAAAAATCAAATTATAATGTGCTAGGGATTCACTCACATATCGGATCACAAATATTTGAAACGGCTGGTTTCGTTCGAGCAATTGAAGTTCTTCGCCAATTTTTAGAAGAAGTGAGAGAGCAAACAAATTATGTAGTAAAAGTGTTAAATGTAGGCGGAGGATTCGGAATACGCTATACAGAGTCCGATACGCCATTAACTCTTGAGACATATGTGCGAGCTGTAACAAGTGCAGTGAGAGAACAATTTACAGTATGTAAATATCCGCTACCAGAAATATGGGTTGAACCAGGCCGTAGTATTGTAGGCGATGCTGGAACGACCATTTATACAGTCGGATCTGTGAAAAACATTCCTGGTATTCGGAAATATGTATCAGTGGACGGTGGAATGACAGATAATTTAAGACCAGCTTTATATAGCGCGCGTTACGAGGCGATGTTAGCGAATCGAGGGAATGATGAGAATGAGGAACTTGTTTCAATAGCTGGGAAATGCTGTGAGAGTGGAGATATGCTGATTTGGGATATTCATCTACCGAAAGTTACTTCTTCCGATTTATTAGCAATTTCTTGTACAGGTGCATATGGGTATTCGATGGCGAATAATTATAATCGTATTCGGAAACCAGCTGTCGTATTTGTAAAAGGGGGAACATCGCAAATTGTTGTAGAGCGTGAAACATATGAAAATATTATTGGGAATGATCGCATACGTATTAAAGAGCTTGTTTAAATAGGGAAAAGGAGTTGTTCGGATGGGCAATTCCTTTTTTATGTAATAAAATAATTAAAATATATCGGAAAACTAGGATTGAAAAAAATTAGAATTGTGATAAAATACAAATACAAAGCTTATCAAGAGAAGCGGAGGGAACTGGCCCGACGAAGCTCGGCAACCTGCTTATAGAAAGCAAGGTGCTAAATCCAGCAAAATGGAATCCATTTTGAAAGATAAGGTAAAATATATTACCGAACAGTCTTTTCGAAATGGGAAAGATTTTTTTTATGAATAAAAAGGGGGGCTGTTCGCGTGAGCGTACGGGAACATTTTGATGAAGTATCTGAGAAAATTCAAGCGATGCTTGCTGATATGAAATATGGCTCAATTACAATTGTTGTGCAAGATGGAAAGGTCATTCAGTTAGAAAAAAGTGAAAAGGTTCGTTTAAAGTAAAAAGCGCTGACTAGAAAAACTAGAGGCGGTTTTAACCTATTTTATTAGGTTAAAACCGTCTTTTTGTTTTTACAGGGGGGGGAAAAAGAAATGTTAACTTATGAAACGTGGGAAGAAAATAGTGTTTTATTTTCAGAAGAAGATGAAACGAAAGGCGCACTATCCATATTAAGTTGGGCTTATAAAGAATATAAAGATGAAATTGTATACGCATGTAGCTTTGGAGTGGAAGGTATGGTGTTACTGCACCTTATAAACCAAGTAAATCCATCTGCGAAAGTTGTATTTTTGGATACAAATGTTCATTTTCAAGAAACGTATGAATTAATTCAAAAAGTGCGGGAACGATTTCCTTCATTGAATATTATAGAAAAACAACCAGAGCTTACGCTTGATGAACAGGCGAAGTTGCATGGTGAGAGACTATGGGAAAGTAATCCGAATCTCTGTTGTAAGATTAGAAAAATTTTACCTTTAGAAAAATCACTAGCGAGTGAAAAAGCGTGGATATCAGGCTTGAGAAGGGAACAATCCGAAACGCGTAAACATACAAAGTTTATAAATCAAGATCATCGTTTTCAATCTATTAAAGTTTGTCCACTCATTCATTGGACGTGGAAAGAAGTGTGGCGATATGTATTCAAACATAGCTTGCCGTATAACCCATTGCATGATATTGGATATCCAAGTATTGGGTGTGAGAAATGTACGTTACCTGTAGGAGCCGATGGCGATTCAAGAGATGGTAGATGGGCTGGGAAAGTGAAGACAGAATGCGGTCTTCATTATCAATAAGATGAATTTTGAAATAAAGCTAAGAGAGGATATAGAAAATGAGTAAAAGAAACGAATTAATAAACCGTATAGATGAGACATACGACGTATCACAAATTGAAAAAGAAATTAAATTAGACAACATTGCGTTAAGTGATTTAGAACTGCTGGCGACAGGGGGATACAGTCCCCTTACTGGTTTTTTAGGGAAGGAAGATTATGATTCGATCGTAGAAACGCTTCGTTTAGCAAATGGTAGCGTATGGAGTATACCCATTACATTACCGGTAACAGAAGAAGTAGCAGATAGATTGAAAGTTGGGGAGGAAGTAAAGCTTGTCAATGATGGAAATGCATATGGTGTTATTCAAATAGAAGATATTTTTGTACCTGATAAAGAAAAAGAAGCGTTACTTGTATATAAAACGACGGATGAGGCTCATCCAGGAGTGAAAAAATTATATGAACGACCAAATGTTTACGTTGGAGGAGCTATTATTCTTACAAAACGCTTTGAAAGTAATCCATTTCCTTCTTACCATTTAGATCCAATTGAAACGAGAGAAGAATTTAAAAAACGCGGTTGGAAAACAGTAGTGGGGTTTCAAACGAGAAACCCAGTGCATAGAGCTCATGAATATATTCAAAAGTCTGCTCTTGAAATTGTAGATGGTCTCTTTTTGAACCCGCTTGTTGGTGAAACAAAATCAGATGATATCCCTGCAGATGTAAGGATGGAAAGTTATGAAGTGTTGCTTCAAAACTACTATCCGAAAAATCGTGTCTTTCTAGGAGTGTTTCCTGCAGCAATGCGTTACGCAGGACCAAGAGAAGCAATATTTCATGCATTAGTAAGAAAGAATTTTGGATGTACCCACTTTATTGTAGGGCGTGATCATGCTGGAGTGGGAGACTATTACGGAACATACGAAGCGCAGGACATATTTAAGAATTTTACAGTAGAAGAACTAGGGATTACGCCGTTATTTTTTGAACACAGCTTTTACTGCACTAAATGTGAAGCGATGGCTTCGACGAAAACATGCCCGCACGGAAAAGAGGACCATGTTATTTTATCGGGTACGAAAGTACGAGAAATGTTAAGGAATGGTGAGATTCCACCAAGTACATTTAGTCGTAAAGAAGTTGTAGAAGTACTAATTAAAGGTTTGAAAAAAGAAGTAGTAACAGAATAAGGAGAGAACGAAATGGATACGAATATTACTTGGCATATAGCTTCTGTTTCAAAAGATGAGAGAAGAGTGAAGAATGGGCATCACAGTTTTGTAGTTTGGTTTACTGGTTTATCAGCTTCAGGTAAATCTACAGTAGCAAATGCGGTTGCTCGTAAACTATTTGAAAAAAATATAGGAAATTATGTGCTAGATGGTGATAATATTCGCCACGGTTTAAATAAAGATTTAGGTTTTTCCGAAAATGATCGTATGGAAAATATAAGACGTATTGGCGAAGTAACGAAGCTATTTGTAGATCAAGGAACGGTTGCCCTTACAGCGTTCATTTCACCATTTCGAGTAGATCGAAAACAAGTTAGAGATTTGTTAGCAGCAGATGAATTTATTGAAGTATTTGTGAAGTGTCCGATTGAAGAGTGCGAGAAACGTGATCCGAAAGGGCTTTATAAAAAAGCGCGAAAAGGTGATATTAAAGAGTTTACAGGTATTGATTCACCGTATGAGGAACCGGAAAAGGCCGAAATAATCGTAGAAACAAATTTACATTCTATTGAAGAATGTGCAGAACAAATTGTGAAGTACTTACAAGAGCGCAGTTATATATAGGGGGATTAAAAATGAGTTATGAAAAAGTATGGGCTAATAATGAAAAATTAAATCAGACCGAGAAAAAGAAATTAGAAAAAGATGGATTAGAAATCTTTAATGATATTCCTTACTATGCGGAAAATGGATTTGAATCTATTCCGAAAGAAGAGTGGGACGCATTTAAATGGGCGGGATTATACTTACAACGCCCGAAAGAAGCAGGCTATTTTATGATGCGTGTAAATATTCCTTCAGGGATTATTACAAATGCGCAGGCAGAAGTGCTTGCTTCTATTGCTGAAGACTATGGGCGTGAAGTGTTAGATATTACGACGAGACAGGCGATTCAGTTTCACTGGTTAGAAATTGAGAAAATTCCTGATATTTTTAAAAGGTTAGCGAGAGTTGGATTATCTTCAGCGGGGGCATGTGGTGATATAACGCGTAATATTACAGGAAATCCACTTGCTGGAATTGATGCGAACGAACTATTTGATACAACGTCGATTGTGAAAGAAATATACGAATATTTCCAACATAATGAAGAATTTTCTAATCTACCACGTAAATTCAAAATGTCTATTAGTTCTAACATTTATAATTCTGCAAACGCAGAGATTAACTGTGTTGCATTTACACCTGCTACGAAAGAAATAGATGGTAAGAAAAAAGTTGGTTTTCATATAAAAGTAGGTGGAGGATTATCAGCGCGTCCATATTTAGCGGAAGAATTAGATGTGTTCGTTTTACCAGAAGAAGTAAAGGCGGTAGCGATTGCGATTGCTACTATATTCCGTGATTTTGGATATCGCGAAAAACGACATTTAGCACGTTTGAAATTTCTTGTTGCAGACTGGGGAGCAGAGAAATTTAAAGAGAAGCTAATAGAGTATACAGGTCCTTTGCAAAGTAAAGGGGAAAGTGCACTCAAAGGATGGAATGCAGGTTATTTTTATGGAGTTCAAGATCAAAAACAAGAGGGATTAAAATATGTAGGTTTTAATGTGCCGGTAGGACGTTTACATGCAGAAGAAATGTTTGAAATTGCAAGAATTGCAAAGCAATATGGAAATGGACAAATTCGTACATGTAACTCACAAAACTTTATTATTCCAAATGTTCTACCAGAAAATGTAGCAGGATTACTAAGTGAACCGTTGTTTGAAGCGATATCTGCGAGTCCAAAATCATTTATCGGTCGTGCGGTTTCATGTACTGGTATTGAATATTGCAATCTTGCTCTAGTAGAAACGAAAGAAAGATTACGAAAGATTGCAGAATACTTAGATACACAAATCTCACTCGATGTTCCGGTTCGAATTCATATGGTAGGATGCCCAAATTCATGTGGTCAACGACAAATTGCTGACATTGGATTACAAGGGGTGAAAATGAAAACGAAGGAAAAAGGAATCGTTGAGGCGTTTGAAATTTATGTAGGTGGAACGCTATTAAATGGGGGAGCTTATAACGAAAAATTAAAAGGGAAAATTGATGGAGAAGATTTACCAGACGTTCTTGTATCCCTTTTAAGTTACTTCCAAAAAAATAAACTACCAGCTGAAACATTTTATGATTTCGTAGGACGTGTTGGAGTGGAAAAATTACAAATTGCATTAAATCATATATTGGAAGACGGAATTGCGTCTTAGGAGGGACAACATGGATTTATATCGATTTGAGGCTGTATTAGTAAATACTATTGTTCCAATTGTTGTTGTTGCTCAAAGTGAAGAACAGGCATTTAAGCTTGCGGAGGTTGAGCTCGAAAAACATTTTTTACGGTTGCCAGAAGTAAAAGAGATTTCCTTATTTGAAAAAAAGAAGATTCGAAAAGGCGCGGCCTTTGTTATTCATGAATAGGGAGCATAGTCATACAAAATAATGGAAACTTCCATTCGTATATAAGGATGGAAGTTTCACTTTAATAGTAGAAATGAGGAGAGATGATGGGGAAGGTTTATATCGTTGGAGCGGGCCCTGGGGATCCAGATTTAATAACTGTTAAAGGATTGAAGTGTATTGAGAAGGCAGATGTTATTTTATACGACCGTCTCGTGAATAAAGAGTTGCTTTCGTACGCAAAGCCTGAAGCGGATTTAATTTATTGCGGGAAACTCCCGAATTATCATACGATGAAGCAAGAGACAATTCATGCATTTCTTATTAAGTATGTGAAAAAAGGAAAAGTTGTAACAAGACTTAAGGGTGGGGATCCATTTGTATTTGGTAGAGGGGGAGAGGAAGCTGAAGCGTTAGCAAAGCAAGGTATACCATTTGAAATCGTCCCAGGTATTTCGGCTGGAATAGCCGCACCTGCTTATGCGGGTATTCCAGTAACGCATCGTGATGCAAGTGCGAGTTTTGCTATTGTGACAGGACATAGGAAAGAAGATGCGGAAGAGGAAGTGAAATGGGAAAATTTAGTGAAAGGTGTAGAGACATTAGCTATATATATGGGGGTTAGTAATTTGCCTTACATATGTGAACAACTTATCAAATATGGCAAAGATAAAAGTACGCCTGCTGCTATTATTGAGCGAGGAACGACGTCTATGCAGCGTACAGTTACAGGCACGTTAGAAACGATAGTGGATATTGCTAAAAGAGAACAGATTCAAAATCCAAGTATGATCGTTATTGGAGAAGTTGTCCGCTTTAGAGAAAAGATACATTGGTTCGAGAAACAAACAGAGCATGCCTATCAAGTAAGTGGAGTGTTGTAAAATGAAGGCTGTTTTATATATATGTCATGGAAGTCGTTTGAGGGCAGCGAAAGAAGAAGCAATTCAATTTATTACGTCATGTATGAGTCGTATAGAAGTGGCTATTCAAGAGGTTTGTTTTTTAGAGTTAGCGAGCCCCTCTATTGACGAAGGGTTTCGTACATGTGTGAAGCGTGGTGCGACAGAGGTTATCGCTATTCCTGTTTTTTTATTAGCGGCAGGTCATGTGAAGAAAGAGATTCCGTTTGAATTGGAAAAGTTAAATAATCAATATCCAAACATTAAAGTGCTTTGTGGTACTCCGTTTGGTGTATCAAAAACACTTATAAAATCGGTATATAACGGAAGTGGCATTGAAGAATATAAGAATAAAATAACGCTTTTACTTGTTGCAAGGGGGAGTAGCGATCCTGAAATTTTGCAAGATATAAATCGGATCGCTGCTTTATTTCAAGTAGAAGAAAAAATTGAAAAAGTAGAAGTTTGTTTTTTAGCAGCTGTGGAACCGAAATTTGAGGAGAAGTTGAAGGAAGTTGTAGAACGGAAAGCAAAGAATATCGTTGTGTTACCTTACTTATTATTTACAGGCTTACTTATGAAACATATTGAGAAAGAAGTGCGTCAACATGAGATGCGAGAGGTGAAAATTAGTCCGTATTTAGGAAAGAATGAAGCATTTCAAGATATGTTAATTCAGAAAACGAAGGAAATATTGAAGGGGGATCAACATGTATCCACTTACAGTGCGAGTTGATAAGAAACGTATTATTGTGATTGGTGGAGGGAAAGTTGCGGGGTTTAAAATTATTCCTTTACTAAAACAAGGTGCGGATATAGTTGTAGTAAGTCCTGAATTGGATGCAAATTTAGTGAAACTTGTGGAGGAGAAGAAGATTCGTTGGTATCAAAGAGAGTATGAAAAAATTGATATGAAAGATGCTTTTTTAGTTGTTGCAGCGAGTAGTGATTCAATATTAAATGAACAAGTTGCTAAAGATGCCGCAGAGAATCAATTGGTAAATGTTATTACGAACCCAGAAAGTGGTAATGTTCATTTTCCAGCGGCGATTCATCGTGGATTGCTTAATATAGCCGTTTCTACTGGAGGAGCAAGTCCAAAACTCGCGAAAAAAATTCGGGATGATATTGCGAATAAATACGATGAAACATATGAAATATATTTAGATTTTTTATATGAAGTAAGAATCAAGTTAAAAGAGTTACAGTTAGAAAAGAGGGAACGAAATATATTGTTACAAGAAGTATTGAAATCAGTATATGTGCAAAATGGGGAAAAAAGAGAAAGTTTTTTACGAGAATTAGAGGAGAAAGTTCTAAAATAATAAAAAATAAATTGCGCTTTACAAATATAAAAATATAATTTATAATCACAAGTAACTTCAATAGATGAAATCGATGAGCAAGAAGAGTACGTATATTTTGATACGTTCAGAGAGCTGGGGTGAGGTGTGAGCCCGGTACGATAAAATATACAGAATGGGCTTGCGAGAGGTATGTTGAACATTGTAGTAGGCAACCCGGGTTCCGCCGTTAAAAGGATAGAGTATCGGAAGTATTCCTGTACTTGAACAAGTGGGATTTATCAATCCAATTGAGGTGGTACCACGGTATTTACATTACATATATCGTCCTCTACATGCATATTTGCGTGTAGAGGACTTTTTTATTTTCTAAAGGAGGTGTGCGAGTATGAAATGAACGTGTATAATTAATAAAAGTTTAAATATTCAGAAAAGGATGATTTATAATGACAGAAACACAACAATGGACGTCGAAAATAGGCTTTGTACTCGCAGCAGCCGGAGCTGCAATAGGTCTTGGTGCGATATGGAAGTTTCCTTATGTTGCGGGTAATGGCGGGGGAGGCGCATTCTTCCTAGTCTTCTTACTATTAACTGTATTTATTGGGATGCCGCTATTACTAGCAGAATTTGTTATTGGGCGCAGTACACAAAAAGAGGCAGTTACAGCATATAAAGTATTAGTGCCAAATAGTAAGTTATATCCTTGGATTGGTCGTATGGGAGTTGTTACTTGTTTTAGTGTACTTTCTTTCTATAGTGTTGTAGGTGGATGGATTTTACTGTACTTATACTATAGTGTTACAGGTAGTTTCTGGAATGGGGTTGTCGATTATGGGAAATTGTTTGGTGAAACGATTTCAAATCCAGTAAGTGCGATTGGGGCGCAATTTCTCTTTATGCTTTGTACGATTTTTGTCGTAAGTAAAGGTGTAGAGAAAGGTATAGAAAAGGCAAGTAAGTACATGATGCCGCTATTATTTATTTTATTTCTTGCTATCATTATTCGTGCGTTAACACTTGATGGTGCTTTTGCTGGAGTAGAGTTCTTCTTAAAACCTGACTTTTCAAAGCTTACAGCAGATACGATTTTATATGCGATGGGACAATCTTTCTTCTCCCTAACGGTAGGTGCATCAGTGATGGTAACGTATAGTTCGTATTTAAAGAAAGAAGAACATTTAACAAAATCAGCAACATCTATAGTAAGTTTAACGATTTTTATTACAGTACTTGCAGGATTAGCGATTTTCCCGGCGATTTTCGCATTAGGAGTTAAGCCGACTGAAGGGCCAGGACTATTGTTTATCGTCCTTCCAGCAGTGTTTGCGAAAATACCATTTGGACAATTTTTCTTTATTATGTTTTTAATTTTATTCTTCTTTGCGACTTTAACATCTGCAATTTCGATGCTTGAAATTGTAGTAGCGTCTGTTGCGAAAGATAGTGAGAAAAAGCGTCCCTCAGCATCATTATTAATTGGTATTCTTATTTTTGCAGTCGGCATTCCCTCAGCGTTATCATTTGGAATTATGAGTGATATAAAAATATTCGGGAAAACATTCTTTGATTTAGTCGACTTCTCGGTAAGTAATGTATTGCTGCCGCTAGGAGTACTAGCTATTTCATTATTTGTACCGAATAAAATGAGTAAAGAGTTATTAATGAAAGAATTAGAAGTTACGGAAACGAAAGGGAAAACGTTATTTAACATTTGGTTCTTCTTGCTTCGCTATGTTATTCCAGTAACTGTAATTATTGTATTTTTAAATGTGATAGGTGTATTTAAAATGTTCGCATAAAAAAGACGGGAACCTCCCGCCTTTTTTATGTTGATGAATGTAATAAACGATTATATGTTTTATAAGCTGCGACAACTGCGATGAAGGATCCAATTAAAAATAATGCAGATCCGCCGAAAGTGAATATTCGCCCGATGTATGTTTCCCTAGCTTCCTCTATTTCTTCCTGTAATTGTGTATTCATTCGTATCCCTCCGCAAAATATAGGCATTTAGTTGTAGTCTATGTGGAATGCCTATAAGTGTGTGAAGTGGAAATAAAAAACTCGGTATGCACCGAGTTTTTTATAATCCAATATAAGGAGATGGATCAACAGCGTTTGTCTTACCGACATTCCATTCTCCAAGATGAAGTTCAAAATGTAAATGTTGTCCGTATGATTGACCAGTATTCCCCATAAACCCAAGTTGATCGCCTTGTTTTACAGTTTGTCCATTCGATACAGAACGGCTACTCATATGAGCATATACGGTCGTATATGTTTTTCCATTTATACGGTGGGATAAGTACACAACATTTCCGTAACTAGATGACAAGTCTGAGCGAATAACAACGCCATCAGCAGCGGCGATAATTGGAACTGTTCCTGAAGCAGCGATATCGATCCCTTTATGGTTATCTAAAGAACGCAGGCCAAATCCAGAAGTTTTTGATCCAGCTGCTGGTTTAATAAATCCACCAATATTTGTATCATGATGTGTTGGTGCGGATTGAACTGGTGTAGTAGCTTGTTTTCGAGCTTCTTCTGCACGTTTTTCTTCTTCAATTGTTTGCTGAACAGCTTGACGCTGATTTTCTAAAATCCCTTTTGATTCTTCTAATCCTTCAATCTCTGAATCTACTTTTGCTACTTTTGTGTGTAAATCGTTAATAAGTGTTTGTTGCTGTTGCTGATTTGTTTGTAACTCTTGTTGTTTTTGTACTAATTTTTGTTCAGCTTCTATTAATTGTTGCTCTTTTTTCTCAATAGCTTCTTTTTCTTTCGTCACAGTATTTTGATCAGTTGTTTGTTTTTTTACAATATCTGTATCGCTGTTTAATATTAAACTTACAGAGTACATACTATCAACAAAATCAGCAATGTTTGCAGAGTTTGTTAATACATCTGTAATGATATTTGTACGTGGTTTTTCTTGCATAGATTGTAACCTTTGTTTAATAACTTCCTGGCGTTTATCTATGTTTGCTTGTAATTGTTCTATATGTTTCTTTTTTTCAGCAATAACTTGCTGGGTTTTACTAATTTCTTTTTTTGTATCGTTTAATTCAGCTTCATTCTTATTAATAGAAGTAGTTAATTCGTCAATTTTCTTCTGTAACTCTTGAATTTCTTTTTCTATTTGTTCTTTCTCAGTTGATTTATTTTGTAAGTCATTTTGTTTGCCTTCTAATTCAGATTGAATATTAGATAATTTATCTTGATTCGTTTCAGCGTATACGGGTGAAAGTAACGGAGAAACAAAAATCGTACCTGCTGCTAAAACACTAAACGCTACAAATTTTTTTTTCATTGTTGTCTAACTCCTTTCCCTATGAATGTATATATCATAAGAAGAAGAAGGGTGTCTATCGTTGTAATCATAATGTAAAGAAAATTTTATAAAATTGCTAAATTTTGTCGGAATTTATCATTTTTTAACCTTAATTGACATGATATTTGCATTTTTTATGCGTGCCACAAAAGTTTGATTTTAACATCATTTATAAAATAAAGGAAAACAAAAGGCTGTTTTATATAGTGAAATGTTATTTGGGAAACCAATAAAACAATGATGAGGAATCGTTCTCATGTCAGGTTTCCTAACATGGGTTTTGTTTTTGTCAAGAAAATTATTTGTGTTCTTAAAAAGTTATTTTGTTGTCAGATTTAAATTTTTGATTTATGATTTTTAACAAGGGCAAAATGTAGTGAATTGTCGAATAATATGTAATACTCTTAATTTCTTAGTTTCATAGAACGAGAGAAGGGTAGAGTGAATGCATCTAAGAAGGGGGTTGCAGCAAGTATGAAAAGGATAGGGCTTGCATGGCAAATTTTAATAGGGCTTGCACTTGGTATCGTGGTTGGGGCAATTTTTTATGGCGATAGCACAGTTGTAGAATACCTAAAACCAATTGGTGATATTTTTATCAGATTAATTAAAATGATTGTTGTACCGATCGTCGTAGCGAGCATCATTGTTGGAGTTGCAGGCGTTGGTGACGTAAAAAAGCTAGGTCGATTAGGCGGAAAGACAATTATTTACTTCGAAATTATTACAACGATTGCGATTGTTGTTGGCCTACTGGTAGCGAATATCTTCCAACCAGGAAAAGGCGTGAATATGGAACAATTAACAAAGACTGACATTTCTAAATATACAGAAACAACAGCTCAAGTGCAAAGTCATTCGTTTGCAGATACATTTGTAAATATCGTTCCGACAAATATTATGAAATCATTAGTTGATGGCGATATGCTTGCTATTATTTTCTTCTCCGTACTATTTGGTTTAGGAGTTGCGGCGGTTGGTGAAAGAGGAAGGCCAGTTCTTCAATTTTTCCAAGGCGTAGCAGATGCTATGTTTTACGTAACAAATCAAGTTATGAAGTTCGCACCGTTTGGGGTATTCGCATTAATTGGTGTTACAGTTTCTACATTTGGACTAGCTTCATTAATTCCGTTAGGGAAGTTAGTAATCGTCGTTTATGGATCCATGATTTTCTTCGTCGTAGTTGTGTTAGGATTTACGGCAAAGCTATTTGGGATTAATATTTTCCAATTTTTCAAAATTTTAAAAGATGAGCTTATTTTAGCGTATTCTACTGCGAGCTCAGAAACGGTTTTACCGAAACTTATGGAGAAAATGGAGAAATTCGGTTGTCCGAAAGCAATTACATCTTTCGTTATTCCAACTGGTTATTCGTTTAACTTAGATGGATCGACGCTATACCAAGCGATTGCGGCGATTTTCTTGGCGCAAATGTACGGTATTGATTTATCCATTGCACAACAAATTACATTATTACTTGTATTAATGGTTACATCGAAAGGGATTGCGGGTGTGCCTGGTGTATCATTTGTAGTATTATTGGCGACACTTGGTACTGTAGGTATTCCAGCTGAAGGTTTAGCATTTATTGCAGGTATTGACCGTATTTTAGATATGGCACGTACAGCAGTTAACGTTGTAGGTAACTCTTTAGCAGCTGTAGTTATGTCTAAGTGGGAAGGTCAATATGAGGCTGAAAAAGGACAAGTTTATTTGGAAGAAATGTCTAATAAGCAAGCATCTTAATTATAATTTGAACAAGCTCCTACATAATATGTGGGGGCTTTTCTATATATAGAAAGGAAGCGGGCGTAATGAAACGTAAATATGGTGACGGTTCTTCGTGGAAGCGACTAATAGAGAAGGATTATATGGTTAAGCAAGTAGAAGAGGGAATGTTAGGAATACTGGATATAAAAAAGGTTAGAGAACCTAGTTATAAAGAATATGATGGTAAAGAACTTTGTATTGCAGGTAATCAGTATACGTGGATCCAATATTTTATAAATGGGAAAAACTTTGCGATTACAGCTATGTTAGATAATAGGAAGAATTTAGTGCAATACTATATTGATGTGACGAAAGAATATGAAATAGACGAACGTGGTTTACCGTATTTTGATGATTTATATTTAGATATAGTGTTATTACCAAATGGTAATACGCATGTATTGGATGAAGATGAGTTAGAGGATGCTTATAAAAATGGCGATGTTACAAAAGAAGAATATGAACTAGCTTGGGGTACTACAAAATGGATTTTAGCTAAGATAAAAAATAGTGAATTTTATTGGATTTCAATATTAGATGAAGAAATAGAAAAGTTAAAATGATTGGTGTATTTGCGTTTTTATATAATTATCAAAAAAACTATACAAAAAATAATTGACTTTTGTTTTGTAAGCGAGTAAAGTTAGGAAAGAAATTATTATTAAAAAATAAATATGAAACCTTCTTATAAAGAGAGGCGGAGGGACTGGCCCTACGATGCCTCGGCAGCGGACTCGATTTTAGAGTGCTGTGCCAAATCCAGCAAGCACATGTGCTTGAAAGATGAGAAAAGCGTTTCTTATAGCTGTATAAGACCTCTTCTCGTTGGAAGAGGTCTTTTATTCATTAGAAAAAAGGTTGAAACTAGGGAGAGATGGTACTTTGAAAGAAACGAGAGGAAATGTTTTAGCTTTATTACCACTTGGGATATTTTTGGCGCTATTTATTGGTTCTGGAATTATTACAGGTGATTTCTATAAATTGCCGATACTTGTAGCGATTTCAATTGCTGTAGGAGTCGCTTTAGCGATGAATCGTAAAGAAAGTTTTAATGTGAAAGTAGAACGTTTCGCTAAAGGTGCAGGAAATCCGGATATTATGATAATGGTATTGATTTTTGTGCTTGCAGGTGCATTTTCTGGAGCGGCTAAAGGAATGGGTGGGGTTGATTCAACTGTTAATTTAGCGTTATCAATTTTGCCACAAGGATTTATCGTAGCTGGAATTTTTATTATCGGGGCGTTTATTTCATTAGCGATGGGAACTTCAATGGGAACAATTGCAGCATTAGCACCGATTGCTGTAGGCATTAGTGGGCAAACTGACATCTCAATTGCACTTACGATGGCTACTGTTGTTGGCGGAGCGATGTTTGGTGATAATTTATCATTTATTTCAGATACAACAATCGCAGCTGTGCGTTCACAAGGAACAGAAATGAAAGATAAGTTTAAAACGAACTTTTTAATTGTATTGCCAGCGGCTATTATTACAATTGTACTATTAGTAATCATTACTTTAGGAAGTAATGCAGAAATTAAAGCGCATAGTTTTGACTGGATAAAGATTTTACCATATGCAGGAGTACTTATTACAGCTTTACTTGGCTGGAATGTACTTATTGTGTTAACGGGTGGAACAGTATTATCTGGTGTTATCGGTCTTATAGATGGAAGTTACACGTTAGAGAGTTTCTTTAAAAGTGTAACGACTGGGATGGGCGGTATGATGGAATTGGTATTACTTGCTATTTTAATTGGTGGTATGGTTGAATTGATTCAATATAATGGCGGTATTCAATATTTAATGAATCTTTTAACGCGTAATATTCGCTCGAAAAAAGGAGCGGAGTTTGGAATTGCTGGTTTAGTGAGCATGACGAATATGTGTACAGCAAATAATACCATTTCAATTATTTTTACAGGTCCGCTTGCGAAAAACATTGCGGATCAATATGAAATTGATGCCCGTAAATCAGCGAGTGTATTAGATTTATTCTCATGTTGTGTGCAAGGATTAATTCCGTACGGTGCTCAAATGTTAACCGCGGCAGGATTCGCAGCTTTATCTCCAGTTGAATTGTTGCCATATGCATTTTATCCAATTTTAGTTGGGGTATGTGGGATAGTTTCGATTCTGATTGGGTTTCCCAAGTTTTCAAAAGTAGCCAAGAAAAAAGAGTACTGTAAAACAGCGTAATTTAATATGAGTCATTAAGTAAGAGTGGAAACGGAAAACGTGCAGAGAATATCGCTGCACGTTTTTTTGCATTATGAAGGACTGAATATGTCTCGGTCTTAAGTCTGAGTCGAAAACGGTTCTTAAGCTCGTTATGGAAAAATGAAAAAATAGTTAAGATAAGAGTATCAAATCGAAGGGAGGCAAGCACAAGATGAAACAATTTCTAGCGTTTATCGCGGCCGGTATTTTGGCTTTAATTGCTCTTGGTAGCCTTGCTGGTATTGTAGGATTCGCAATTGGGGCAGGAGTTGTGTACTGGAGCTACAAATCATTTGTGCGGGCACAATCATTTTTTGGAAAGTTAGCGTGGGGTATTGTCGGTTTAATCGGCTTGTCAATTGCCCTATCACATTCACCAGCATTGATTGGTATCGCTGCATTAGTAGTTTTATACTACGGATACCGTGAATGGAAAAAAGAAAAAGATGTAGTTGTTGATTCTGCTTCAGAAAGTTCTAAACCATATAGCAACTTTGAAGATGAGTGGAACAAATTAATGAAAAACTAAAACAGCAAATCAAATGATAAATAAAGTAGAAGAGAGGAAGATTTATAATGAAACAATCTTTATTTGGACGTGTACGCGATGCAATTTTAGCTGATTTTCATAATGTGTTAGATGAGAAAGAAAGAAAAAATCCAATTGCTATGTTAAACCAATATTTACGCAATAGTGAGCGTGAAATAACAAAAATTGAGAAGTTGATTCAGCGTCATAAAACATTAAAATCTAACTTCGCTCGTGAGCTTGAGCAAGCACGCTATTTTGTTAACAAAAGATCAAAGCAAGCTATCATTGCTCAAGAAGCAGGCGAATTACAACTGCATGAGCGTGCATTAGAAGAGGTAGCTTATTATGAAGGGCAAGTAACTAGATTAGAAGAAATGTATGCAGGTGTTGTAGAGCAAATTGACGAGTTAGAGCGTCGTCTTTCAGAAATGAAAAATAAATTAAAAGAAATGCACGCAAAGCGTATGGAACTAATGGCACGTGAAAATATGGCGCATGCAAATCGTCGTATGAATACTGCGATGCATAAAATGGATGAAAATAATCCGTTCTTACGATTTGAAGAAATTGAAGATTATATTCGTGACTTAGAAATTCGTATGAATGAAGAGCATGAGCGCGATACATTTGATGTAAAAATTGCAAAACTTGAGCGTGAAATGAAAGAAAAAAGTGAAGTATCGTTAACGAAGGAAGTAACAAAATAATTGTAGTATATTATAAAACAGGCTTATGATATAGTGGTAGGAGAAAAGGTGTTGGAAAGCAATGCCTTTTCTTCTATGTATATGTGATTAGAAGGGGGGAGCTGAAATGAAAAAGCAATTTTCAAAAACACAATTAATGGGGATGCTCCTCATCATATTTGGATTCGGTCTTTTTCTTGATATGATACTTGGTCATTTTGAGCCTGGTGCACTTATTTTTGCATGTATTATGATTATGTTTGGAAGGCATTACCGAAAGAAAAATCGTTATGTAAGGGGAAATGTATTTTTATTTGTTGGTAGTATTGTATTCTTATTCTTCTTATTTTCATCAGCAGCCTTTGTACTCGTAGTATTTGCTTGTTTAGCTTTAATTGGTTATCAACTTATTCAGCAAGGACATCAGCAAAAAGAAATGAAGGTTGAAATTAAAGAAAAAGGATATATAGATGAAGAAAAACAAATATATCGTACAGAACCGTATTTGAAAAATATGTTCGTAGGAAATGTACGAATGATGGACCATATTTATGAACTTGAGGATATTAATGTTCAATATGGTGCTTGTGATGTTGAAATAGATTTAACGAGTGCTATGATTCCAGAAGGAGAAACGGTAATTGTTATTCGAGGTGTTGCTGGCAACATTCGTTTATATGTGCCATACGATATTGAATTGTCCTTAAATCATTCTGTTATTGTTGGACGGGTGTTATTGCCGGGGCACGAAGAAACAGGGTTTAACCGTAACGTTACGTTTAGAACAGAGCAGTATAAAGAAGCTCCTCGCCGCATAAAAATTATTTCTTCGCTTGTCGTAGGCGACACGGAAGTGAGGAAAGTATAATGAAAAAACAAAAGAATATTTCGTGGATGTATATTCGATATTCTATGTTATCCTCTGTAAGTATTGCACTTATTTGTACAATTGTATATGTATGGAAAAGTGAACAACAAGTTTATGATTTTCTATGGAAAGAATCCATCGCTTCTGTTCCAATTGGCTTGTTTATTATGAGTATCAGTCTTCTTATCGGAGGAATTATAGGCTATGCAATCGGTTATTATATCGAGCAGCGTATACAAGGATTAAATACTTTTCTATTTGAAGTAGAGAGAGGGAATTTCCCAAATGATGTTTCGTTGACTGCAGACGATGAGTTTCACGAAGTGGAACGAAAAGTAATTGGTCTTGCTCGTCGATTAGAGGAGCAAGCGGGACTATTTCAAAAAGTAACGAATGAACGAGCTCATTGGAATGAAGAGATGAGGCAAGAAGCAATTTCTCAAGAAAGGCATCGATTAGCAAGGGAACTGCATGATTCAGTAAGTCAGCAGCTTTTTGCAATGTCAATGATGATGTCAGCAATTAATGAACAAGTGGCTGAATTTCCAGATGTGACAAAAAAACAATTACAGCTTATTGAAAATATGGTTGTAAATGCACAATCAGAAATGAGAGCATTATTGCTTCATTTACGCCCTGTACAATTAGAAGGTAAGAAACTGACAGAAGGTATAGAGGAATTATTAACGGAATTATCGCGAAAACAACATATGAAAATTGAATGGCTAATTGAGCCAATTGAATTAAAAAAAGGTGTAGAAGATCATTTATTCCGTATTGTGCAAGAAGCGCTATCAAATACTTTACGACATGCGAAGGCAAAGAAAACGGAAGTACGTCTTCGTAAAATTGATCAATATGCCATTTTAAAAATTATAGATGACGGCGTTGGATTTGAAGTAGGAGTTAATAAGGCAGGTTCATACGGTTTAAGATCAATGCAAGAGCGTGTTCATGAAATTGGTGGGACATTAAAAGTGCTTAGTTTTCCAAATAAAGGAACGCAAATTGAAGTGAAAGTACCGACTATGATTGAGAGAGGGGGAGAAGTATGATAAAAGTATTACTTGTCGATGATCATGAAATGGTTCGTATGGGTGTGTCGGCATATTTATCGACACAGCCAGATATTGAAGTAGTTGGTGAAGCTGAAAATGGAAGAAAAGGTTCAGAATTAGCATTGCAATTAAGACCGGATATTATTTTAATGGACCTTGTCATGGATGAGATGGATGGGGTTGAAGCAACAAGGGCTATTATTCAAGAATGGCCAGAGGCGAAGGTTGTTGTTGTAACGAGTTTTTTAGATGATGAAAAATTGTATCCTGTTATTGAGGCCGGAGCAACAAGTTATTTATTGAAAACATCAAGAGCGAGTGATATTGCGGATGCGGTGCGAGCTACTTATGATGGAGAAACAGTATTAGAGCCGAAAGTCACTGGTAAAATGATGTCACGTATGCGCCAGAAGAAGGAACAGCCTTTGCATGAAGAATTAACAGAAAGAGAATATGAAATTTTGTTATTAATTGCAGAGGGAAAAAGTAATCAGGAAGTAGCAGAAGAGCTGTTCATTGCACT
Organism: Bacillus cereus; assembly: GCA_002578045.1. Classification (GTDB taxonomy): domain Bacteria; phylum Bacillota; class Bacilli; order Bacillales; family Bacillaceae_G; genus Bacillus_A; species Bacillus_A cereus_AK. Next base: position 13,629 of record NUMR01000069.1, on the reverse strand, counting down.
CAAAACAGTAAAGACACATGTGAGTAATATATTAAATAAGCTAAATGTAAGTGACCGTACACAGGCAGTTATTTATGCATTTAGACATCAATTAACGAAATAATAAAGTTTCACTTTATTTTTAGTAAAGAAAGAAAAACACTATGACGTTGTTAAAGTAGAAATAGTGGATACAAATATCGACTATTATACGAAAGCACATAAAATAAGTAGCTTTACTCATACTGTTTATCAAATATAAAAACTCCCTTTTGGGAGTTTTTTAGGATGCTTTTGCTTCATGGGAGTCGGTTATTAATGGGACTTTTTTTGTACCGCTTAGTTTAGCGATAGTAAGTCCGATAAGAGCTCCGGCTAATGCTGGCACTAGCTAGCCAATACCTTCATTATTTAATTTTGTAAAAACGAAGTAAAGCTTTGTGGAGAGTTGTGAAAATTGTGGAGAAAATTAATATTTATAGGAGTGAAGAAGGGATTAATTGAATGTATAGAGAATAATACAACAATCCACTTACTGGAAAGAACAAACCAAAAGAGGTGACTGAAATGCTTGCGATGGGAGTATTGTTTGGTATTATTGCCATAATTAGTTTTATGTGGTTATATTATTCGCGTTCGTTTAAACAAGCAGAAGTTTTACTCTTTCAAAAAGGTAGTTTGTTGCCAAAACAGTCTAGATATTTAGTATGTCCGAAGTGTGGAAGTGCACAGGCCAGAAGTGGAGGGTATCAAGAGTGTTGCAAAATTAGATTATAAAAGAAGGAAGCCTCACATTATTTTGTGAGGCTTCCTTACTTACAATTTCAAGGAGCTCCAAATGGTCCAACGATCTTTTTCGACAATAGGAGATACGTTTTGTAATGCTGTTTGGATATGTTGGAGAAGTTGAGAAAGTTCATAATCTGTTAACTCATATAGAAAGGATCGACCTGTTCGAGGAGATACATCTTGTAGCAATGCTTCTACAGAATCATGTATTTTTCGTATTTCCCATTGTGTTTGAGTAGGGAACACATGAAGAGAATGTTTTTGTAATTCTGTCTGTATAGTGTTGGTTTTTGGACGTCTTTTTGACTCTATTTCAATGAGTTTTGGAAATATAGCGAAAAAATATCCACGAATGTGTTCGGGACTTCCTGGAATTGTACAATCTTCAATCGTTCGATCTTATAAAATAAGTAAACCGTTTTTATTTAATATACGAGAAGCTTCACGTAAAAATGTAGGAATGTCTTGTAAATGATGAATAACTGCACGAGAAATAACTATGTCGAATGTTTCATTAGGATATGGGATATTATGTGCATCACCGTGGATGAATGAAATGTTTGGAAAGTTGTTACAATTTTCTTTTGCTGCTTGTAATATTTCTTTTGAAAAATCAAGTCCCACAACATTTTTGGCTCCTATAAGAGCAAGTTCTTTCGTATAAGTCCCGCCACCACAGCCGATATCAATTATTTGCTTGTTTTGTATGTCTGTAATATTTTTTACCATTTCAGCCCAAGAAATATGAGCGTTTCTTGTTGCATATGTGTACTTATTATTTTCATCATGAAAATTAATGGACATGATAAAGACCTCCTTTCAATGATTAGTATAGCTTATTTAAGAGGATGTCACGTTTTTGTTTTATGTATGAAGATTATAAGGATTTCTTATTGCAAAAGGAGGATTAATTTGAAAGGGAAATATGTATTGTTGTTGTTTGTTATGTTACTAACAGCTTGTGGTCAAGCGGAGCAAAAAAAAGAAACAAAAAAAGTAGAAGAGACGGTGAATGAAGTGAAAGAAACAATAGGGGTAACCGTTATACAAAAAAAACATAAAGAGAAAAAGTTGCAGGAATCAGAAGCGAAGTTAGTAATAGACATTTTGGATAAAGCTGAGAAGCAAGAAATAACAGGAAGCTTCGGTGAACCTGAATATGAAATACAAATTAGTAGAGATGGGAAAAAAGAAATTTATTATGCATGGTTAAGAGGAGAAGATAGACGAGGATGGGTGCAATATAAGAAAGCTATGTATATGTTGAATGAAAAAGATACGGAAAAGCTTTTGGCTATATTTCCAAATGTCTCAGAACAAAAAGAAGATGAGATGCAGGTAAGTCCTTTAACGGAAGTAACAAAAAAAGATTTGCAGATTACCGCGTTTCATATTAAAGCAGGCGATCAAAAAGTGAATTATACGGTACGGTATACGATTTCACAATCACTATACAACAAGTTAGTGAAAGAACAAGAATATTATTTACAATTCACTTTCCCAGAAAAAGTTCAAAAATTAATTGGAGCAAAAGAGAGTGAAATGATTTTAGGTGAAAAAGTAAAGGAAGGGTATAAGCAATATGAATTGCATGCTACTGTTCCGATAAAAGGCGCTTCAGAATCACAATTAAAATCATTAGAAACATATTACGAAAATTATGATTTAAAAATATTAAACAGTGAAAAAGAAAAAATAGGTGTGTTTCAAAATATAATTCAAATCGTTAAAGAGTATGGTGAAAAAATGAATTTTCAAAGATAAAGCGGGACTTTAATCGGCGGGGGATGCTCATTTCTCATTGATTAATAGTCTTTGACAATTCGGCGTTGATTCCCACTTAGCTTCTTTGTTCCAACTGAATTTTGAGGTAAGATTCTTATTGGCTGTAATTGAATTGTAAATTTTATATATCCTTTCCTAGGAAATGATAATAGAGAGGGGAGAAGAACACCCTCTCTATTATTTTGCTTTTGCAGATGGCTCATTCATTGATTTTCGTGTAATAAGAAATGAAATCATAAGAGCGGAAAGAATGATAAGAGTGATAAGTAAGTGATTTGGCAACCAATCTAATAATAATACATAGCTCACTGTATAAAAAATAAGAGTTGAAGCTAAGAATGATAAAACACCTATTATGAGAGATTGTAAATTCATTCGTATATACCTCCTTTATTTATATTTTTGGCTAAAAATGGATTAAATAAACATTATTTCTAACAATAGAAAAAAATATGTCATAATAGAGGGAAGAATAATTTTTGATAATCTTTTATGATTCGTTACAGGGAGGAAAGGGGAGAGAAATGAAAAATAATAAAAAAGGATTATGGGGAATTATTGTTGCAATAGGATTATTTTTACTGTCTAAGTTAAAGTGGGTATTTGCAATTTTTAAATTAGCAAAGTTTTCAACGGTATTTAGTATGTTTCTATCGCTTGGCGCATACGCAGTTATATATGGTTGGAAATTTGGAGTGGCGCTCATTTATTTGTTGTTTGTTCATGAAATGGGCCATTTATGGGCTGCGAAAAGAAAAGGGATTCCAACATCGCCAGCAATCTTTATTCCATTTATGGGGGCCCTTATTGGAATGAAAGAGATGCCGAAAAATGCAAAAGATGAAGCTTATATTGCCTATATGGGTCCGCTTTTCGGACTTCTATCATTTTTACCAGCGATTCCGCTTTATATAATGACGAAAGAGCCATTTTGGGCACTTGTTATTTTGCTTGGAAGTATGATTAATTTCTTTAATTTAATTCCCGTTTCGCCGCTAGATGGTGGGCGAATTATTTCAGTTGTCAGTACTAAAATTTGGGGAGCGGGTCTTATTTTATTACTCGGTTATTCAATTTACTTTAAAAGTATTTTGGGAGGATTTATTGTTATTATCGGTTGTATGGAACTATATAGAGTAATAAAGAGAGATAAGCCGATTAAGGAATTAGGGCATAAAATTGATGGAATGAAAGAATATGTTGCTAAGCTTGAAGAGGAATTAAAAGAAACTGGTGCTGTACATCGGACTATATACATGATGCATCATGAGATGAATGCATTAAGACAAAGAGAACGGGAAAAAGAGTTACAAATAGGTGAACTTCAAAAAATGGAAGTGTTAGAGTATCTTTTACCGAAGTTTGAACCGTTAGATTATGTTCCATATGAAAATGAAAAAGATGAGTATACAATTCACATAAGGGAAGCATTTGAAGTGTCAGAAAGAAAATTAAATGAATGGAAAACAGAAAAGGAACAACAAGAAAACTATTATAAAGTGGATGCGAAAACGAAATGGACAGTATCTGCTTGTTACATCGGATTAATCATTATACTTGGTTACACAGCTTATGAAGGTTATATTGTTTTACAAGAGCATTTGCCAAGACGAAATGTGTAGAAAAATAGTGGCGAAATGATAGGAAGAATTTATACAGGAATTATATTTCTACGAGAGAATGTTACAAGGGTAGCGTCACATTGTAATATCGTTAGTAGAGAAGGGGTTCTGTATATGAAGAAATTGTTAAGTGTGTTCGGGATTATTATCGTGATGATTGTTGCGAGTTATAGTCTTATGAAAGTGTTATTACATTATACGAACAAGCCGGCTGGGGTAAATACAATGGCTCAAATAGAAGATGTACAAGAAGAGACAAAAGTGCTTGATTTTATTCGTATGACACATGAAAGTTATAATAATTTCTTAAATTATGGTAAGGCAGAGAATTATACGGACGGGGATTGGAATCAATTTAAGCAATGGTTTCAACAACAAGAACCATCTTTAAAAAATATACATACGGAAATAAAGAATGAAAAAATAAAACGCGATGTAAATAGAAGCTATGAAATTGTAAAAAAAGGTGTGGAACTTCAAAATATTGAGTATGTAGTGTATGCCCACCGTGTATATCATGACTTGGATATTATCGTAAATAAATATAGAAGTGAAACGAATATCTGGAGATATACAGAGTTTGGTGATGGGAAAGATATAAAAGTAATTGAACAAGCTATACAAACAAAATAATAAGGTAGCTAGAATTCTAGTTAGCTTATTTTCTTTTGTAAGTGCAATGTTCATATATTTTTCACAAAACCACTGTGTAAATAGTGATTAAAATCACAATGTATATTATACATTTCAGTTAAGCTAAAAGCAGTTAAGGAAATAGAGGAGTGGGATACAATGTTAAGTGAAAAAACAATTGAAATCGTAAAGTCAACAGTACCATTACTACAAGAAAAAGGCGTTGAAATTACAACGAGATTTTATCAAATTTTATTTTCGGAACATCCGGAGTTATTGAATATTTTCAATCATACAAATCAGAAAAAGGGAAGACAACAACAAGCGTTAGCGAATGCTGTTTATGCAGCTGCAACGTACATTGATAATTTAGAAGCTATTATTCCAGTTGTAAAACAAATCGGTCATAAGCATAGAAGTTTAGGGATTAAAGCGGAACATTATCCGATTGTAGGTACATGCTTACTACGAGCGATTAAAGAGGTCGCAGGTGCACCAGACGAAGTTTTAAATGCATGGGGAGAAGCGTATGGTGTCATTGCTGATGCATTCATTAGCATTGAAGCAGAGATGTATGAAGAAGCTGCACATAAAGAAGGTGGATGGAAAGATTTCCGCAACTTTACAGTTGTTAAAAAGGTGAAGGAAAGCGACGTTATTACATCATTTTATTTAAAACCTGAAGATGGCGGGAAAGTTTCTTCATTCATCCCAGGACAATATGTAACGATTCAAATAAATATTAAAGGTGAAACATATACACATAACCGTCAATATAGCTTATCGGATACTCCTGGAAAAGAATATTATCGTATTAGTGTAAAGAAAGAAAAAGGTGTAGATACACAAGATGGTAAAGTATCTAATTACTTACATGATCATGTAGGAGAAGGAGACATCTTACCAGTAAGTGCACCAGCGGGAGATTTCGTATTAAATATGGATTCAACATTACCAGTTGTACTAATTAGTGGTGGAGTAGGGATTACACCGATGATGAGTATGCTAAATACGTTAATTGAACAAGACTCAAAACGTAATGTATATTTTGTTCATGCAGCGATAAATAGTAATACACATGCGATGAAAGAACACGTTAAGGCAGTAGACGATGAATACGAACAAGTTAAAGCATATACTTGCTATTCTGCACCGACTGAAAAAGATTTAGAAATGAAGAATTTTGATAAAGAAGGCTTCGTTGAAAGGGAATGGTTGCAAACTATTATTCCGACAACTGAGGCAGAATTTTATTTCTGTGGTCCAGTGCCATTTATGAAGCATATAAATGCTATACTAACTGATTTAGGTGTGAAACAAGAGCATATTCATTATGAATTTTTCGGTCCAGCAGCAAGTCTACAATAGGTCGAATTTGAACAAGCAAAAAACGAGGTATTTATACCTCGTTTTTTATTTGATCTCTTAATAGCCGATTTACTGTTTCACGGCGTATACCTATTAGTTGACCAATTTCAGCTTGCGTTAATATTTCATATATAGGAATGTCACCTAAATAGAGTGTGAACCACTCTTGTAAACGATGAAGACGTTCTTTTGGAGAGACGGTTGTCAATTGATCAATCCGTTGTTGCATCATTCTTAATTTTGATTGCAATTGCATAGCGATATTGGCATATGATTCAGGATTTGCCTGAAGTTTATTGTACCATTCACTACTCATAATAGGCTCAACCTCTGTTTTTATTAAAGCGATAGCTGTACCGTGATATTCCTTTGGTGAAATTAAAGAATGGTGAGGTATCGTTTCACCTGGAACGATAATGTTGAATAAAAATGGTGTTCCATCTTCTTGTAGCCTTACCACTTTTAATAAACCTGTTTTTATAAAGTATAAAGGACCATCCTCGCCTTGACGGAATAGTACATCTCCCTTGTGTAAAATCAATGTTATCCCCCCATTTAAACATTTCTATTTCTTCTATTTTAGCGTATATGTATAAAGACAATATGCTATTTAAACAGCAATTTCATTGACGAAATGTATGCTATTACAGTAGTATACTATTTAGTGTGCAATAGTACTAGCAATGAATACGCTGTAGGGGGTTTAGTATATTGTTAGATGCGATGAAGATGACGGATATGAGAATTCCGGCGAATGCTATCATTCATGTAGAAGAGATGAAAGGTGGAGTCGTTTTATCCGTTGAAGTAGACGGCCAAATTATTTATACGATGGCTTATGATGAAGAAACAGATAGTTATGCTGAATTATATGATCGAAACGATAAGAGGGCGTGCCAAGTACATGAAGACTTTATGGGATGGTCACTTCTTCACTAAAAAGATGTCAATATGACATCTTTTTTTATTAAATCGATAGAATATACAAAGAAATGAAATATAAGGATAAAATTTGTAATAAATGATTTTGCATTGTTAGCACTTTGTAACTGCAAGAGAATTATTTTTTCGCTATCATAAAGATAACAGTCGCAGCTATAGGAGTGGTCAACTTGAAGAAAGTTCATATTTCAAATTATATGTTATTATGTGTTTGTTTAATTTTATTTGTTCTCTTAGTAGGATTTTTATATTCATGTGTATAAGAAAAAACGCATTCTAAAAAGAATACGTTATAAAAGGGAAGTAATGATTAATCTAGTTCCAAGAATAATTAATGTAATACGTAATAAATTTATTACTGCTTTACCACTCAGTTTTGTATTAATATAAGCTCCGATTTTTCCACCAATCCATGCACCAGGAATAAGGATTAATGCATAAATCCAGCTGACATTTCCAAGGGAGATGTGAGTTGCAGAACTTACAACTGCTGATAGAAACACGATAAACATCGAAGTTGCTACAGCAATATGTGCTGGGAATGCAAAAAGAAGCATCATTGCTGGAACAAGTAAGGCACCGCCACCAATTCCAAATAAACCAGATATGAACCCAACTATAAAGGCGATAAAGATAGCAAGAAACGGTGGGAATTGATAGTGTACAGTATTTCCTTCATTATCTGTAAAAGAACGCTTAATTACAGACATATTTGATAAGGAAAGAGGTTTTAATTTGTCTCGCATCATAAGAAGAATGGAAACGGATATAAGGAAAATTCCAAAGTATAAAGAAAATGTATCTTGGTTTAAAAATTTGTTTGCCCATGATCCGATAATACCACCAGGACCACTTCCGATAAATAAAATAAGTCCACTTTTATAATCTACTCGTTTATGCTTCATGTAAGTAAGGGTGGAAGATAGTCCTGTAAAAACGACTGTTACCATAGAAGTCCCTACTGCAAGTTGTGGTGATAAACTGTGTAATCCGATTAATAATGGAACAATAATAATTCCGCCTCCAAGCCCAACTAGGCTTCCGACTGTCCCAGCGATTAGTCCGATGAAAAGTAACATGATGTATTCCAAAATTGCCAACTCCTCTAAATAACTTATCCACCAATTATTATACACGCTTTTTAATAAGAAATAGGTTTGTTCACAAAAAAGTCGTCTTCCTAAAAAAATAAGGAAGACGACTTTTGATTAGAAAACAAATTGTAATAGGTAGTAAAATAGAGCAGCTAAAGAAGCTGAAATAGGGAGTGTAATTACCCATGTGATTAACATGCGTTTTGCAGTTCCCCATTTTACGCCTTTCACGCGGTGAGAAGCACCAACCCCTAAAATAGAAGAAGAGATAACGTGCGTCGTACTAACCGGTAAGTGAATGAATGTTGCACCGAAAATAACAAGTGATGATGATAAATCGGCAGCTACACCATTTACAGGACGAATTTTCATAATTTGTCCACCGACAGTTTTAATAATTTTCCATCCACCGACAGAAGTACCAAGCCCCATTGCGATTGCACAACATAATTGTACCCAGAACGGGATATCGCTAGAAGTATGATAATTATTTGCTATAAGAGCCATTGTAATAATTCCCATTGCTTTTTGTGCATCGTTTGTACCATGTGTATAAGCTTGTAATGCTGCAGTGAAAATCTGGAATATACGGAAGTTTTTATTCGTTTTTGTTAAGTTAAAGTTTTTAAAGGCTACTTTAAAAATACTGTATACGATATAACCGATAACGAAAGCGATAATTGGTGAAAAGATTAAAGCTTCAATGATTTTTATGAACCCTTTGAAATTTAAAGCGGTAAACCCAGCAGCAGCAATTGCTGCACCTGCGATTGAACCAATGATTGCATGCGAAGAACTACTTGGAATACCGTAGTACCAAGTAAGTAAGTTCCAAGCTATTGCCGCAAGCAAAGCAGCTAATATTACAAGAGAACCATTTTGTAGGGCGAATGGATCAACGATATCTTTTGTAATCGTTTTTGCTACACCTGTAAATGTCATTGCACCTAAAAAGTTCATAATAGCCGCCATAATAATTGCATGTCTAGGTTTTAGAGCTTTCGTTGAAACAGCCGTTGCAATAGCGTTTGCTGTATCGTGAAATCCATTGATAAAGTCAAAAGCTAAAGCGCAAATGACTACTAAAACGGTCAGTATCAAGAGTGTATCCATGATCAAACTCCTTACGCGTTCTTCATAATAATTGTTTCTAATACGTTTGCAACGCTTTGACAGCTATCAGCTACTTCTTCAAGCTCTTCATAAATCTCTTTAAATTGAATAATCTTAATCGGATCTTTTTCACGAGAGAATAAGTGCTTAATCGCATGACGGCGAATATCATCACATTGTGATTCGTAATCCTTAATCTTAATCGCATTTGTACGAATGTCGACTAATTTTTTGTTAGACATTAGTTCAACAGAGTGTGCGATCTCGACCGCACATTGATTAATTGCTTCAACGAATTTAATCATGTATTCATCAGCTTCTGTAATAGAATACATTTCGAATAGACCAGCACTATGATCTAATCCGTCTAATACATCATCCATGCTCATTGCAAGTTGTAAGATGTCTTCACGTTCAATAGGAGTAATAAACGCTTTGTTTAGCTCCATAATGATTTCGTGAATAAATGAGTCACCTTTTGACTCATACTCTTTCATGCGCATAGAAAATTCTTTTAAATCGCTAGCACTTTTAATTTTATACTCCACGAAAAACTGTGCGCCTTCTTTTAAATTTTCAGAAACATTCATTAGCATTTCAGAAAATTTATCTTTTTTTGATTTAAAGACCATTATTGTTACCCCCACAAAAGTAATATATGTAAAATATATTGGCTAATCAATTCTAACAAAAAACTGTCGTTTTTTAAAACATTTTATCGAAAAGTTTACAAAAACTTAACATAACTCGTGTTGTTCTATTAATAATATTAATATTCAATAATAAATACCTTACTTGTAGAATGTCCTTTTCTTACAAAAAGTATGAATGTGAAAGAAAAGCTTTACACTATAGGAACGACTACGTTATTATAATAAATTTAAAAGGAGGTATATTCTACCTTTTGAAAAGAAGAGTGTAAACAAATGAAGGAAGTGGACGAATGAAATTGAAGAACACTCACTTAAAAAAAATGCTTGAGTGGTTCAATAAGAGGAAGAAACTTCGTAATTCATTCATTGTATTGGGGAGTTTGCTCGTTACTCTATTTGTTGCGGTAAATATAGTAATTTCCATTCAAGATATATCTGAATTAAAACAAGCTGTTCCGCAACCGACTTTCATTTACGATGCAAATAATGAAGTCGCAACTAAATTAGGTTCTTCGAAAACAGAAGGCATTAAAAGAAAAGATATTCCGGATATTATGGTTCAGGCAATCGTTGCAGTAGAAGATAAGGAATTTTTTAATCATCATGGTATTTATTATAGTGGAATTATAAGTGCGGTTTTAAAAAATATTACAGCAGGAGAAGTTGTAGCAGGCGGAAGTACGATTACACAGCAACTTGCGAAAAATGTATTTTTGACACAAAATCGCACATTCTCTCGAAAAATAAAGGAATACTTTTTAACAAAAAAAATAGAACGTACTTATACAAAAGATGAAATTATTGAAATGTATATGAATCAAATTTATTTTGGTGAAGGTGCTTGGGGGATAAAAAGGGCAGCTAAATCTTATTTTGATAAAGATGTAAAGGATTTAACAATTTCTGAAGCTGCAACGGTTGCAGGCTTGATTAAAGCGCCGTCTGCGTATTCGCCCTATAAAAATTTCAATAAATCAATTGAACGACGTAATGTCGTATTAAGTTTAATGAAAGAACAAGGATATATTTCTGAAGAACAATACAATAAAGAAAAAGAGACAGGCCTTGTATTAAGGCGTGGTGTTGATGATAAATACAAAGGTAAATACTCTCAATATGTAGATTATATTGTTAGAGAAGCAATGGACAAGTACGAATTAACACAAAATGAAATTTTAGCAGGTGGTTATCGTATCTATACAGAGCTTGACCCGAAAAAGCAACAGGCTGTAGAAGATGTTGTGAATAATGATAGTTATTTCAAAGACAGTGGCTCAGACCAACTTATGCAAACTGGTGTAGTCCTTATAAATCCAAAAACAGGAGGTGTGCCAGCTTTAGTTGGAGGCAGAGGCCCATATCAGTTTTTACAATTTAACCATGCAACTCAATTGAAAAGACAACCGGGTTCAACGTTAAAGCCTTTTGCTGTATATGTACCAGCTTTAGAACAGGGGTATGAAGTATACGATACATTAAAAGATGAACCATTTAGTATTAAAGAATATGAACCGCAAAATAGTGATCATACCTTTCATGGCAATGTGACAATGTATGAAGCGGTGGCAAAGTCATATAATGTTTCAGCTGTTTGGCTGTTAGAACAAATAGGATTAGATAAAGGATTGAAATCTTTAGAGCGATTTGGTATTCCATTAGTGCCGGAAGATCGTACGTATCCAATCGCTTTAGGTGGGATGCATGTAGGTACATCTCCATTTGTAATGGCCCAAGCATATAGTACATTTGCAAATGATGGTATTCAAGTGGAGGCTCATGCAATTAGAGAAATTCAAAATGCTGAGGGAGAAACAATTGGAAAATGGTATAAGAAAGAGACACGTGTGACGAGTGAGAAAATTGCTCAAAAGATGACATATTTATTAAAAGGTGTTGTCGAAAAGGGAACGGGTGAAAGAGCAAAGGTTAATAATGTTGATACAGCAGGAAAGACAGGGACTACTCAACTTGTAAATGGCCCAAGCGCTGGTGCAAAGGATTCTTGGTTTGTTGGATACACACCAGATTTAGTAGGTGCGATTTGGGTAGGATATGACAAAACAGATAGTGAGCATTATGTCCCTGGGGGGAGTCAAATTACGACGACGATGTTCCGGGATATTATGAAAAAAGCAAATGCAAACCCAGCGCAAAAAGCATTTCAATTATCGTTAATACCTGAGGCTGACTACAAAAAACAATTGAAAACAATTGAAGAAGAAAAACGTAGAAAAGAAGAAGAGAAGAGAAGGAAAGAAGAACAACAACAAAGAAAAAGAGAGCAGCAAGAGTGGTTTGATAAAGTGAAAGAATGGATCCCATCATTTTGGTAAAAGAAAGAGGCGAATAACGAAATTCGCCTCTTTTTTACATGGAAAATAAAGTAAGGTGATCGTAAGCCCCTATTATTTGGGTCTTTACGAGTTATCCAAGTAGCGGGATAAATAACTCCTCAATTTAAAAATCCATCCATCTAGTATATTATATTTTTATACGGATACTCTTAAAGAAAGAACTATTCAATAAAATGGATTAGCCAAGAGGATTGGGGAGTCAATAGAATGAATGTAAGATGAAAGTTGAAAGGGAGGAATATGTTTGTTTTTCATTGGAGTGACAGGTTGGGGAGATCATGATTCTTTATATATAGATCCCTATGAAAATAAAAATAAATTACGAACATATAGTGAACATTTTCCTATTGTCGAAGTGGATAGTTCATTTTATGCGATGCAACCAGCACGAAATTATACAAAATGGGCGATGGAAACACCGAAAGATTTTTCTTTTGTCGTAAAAGCGTACCAAGGAATGACAGGGCATATGAAAGGAGAAACTCCTTTTTCTACGTTCGATGAGATGCTTGATGTGTATAAACAATCAATTCTTCCTTTAATAGAAGCAAATAAATTAAAAACGATTTTATTTCAATATCCACCATGGTTTGATTGTAAAAAGAAAAATGTAGATTTTCTTCGATATACGAAAGAAAAAATGGAAGGTTTACCATGTGCCATAGAGTTTCGAAATCAAACGTGGTTTGATCCAGAAATGAGAGATAAGACACTACAATTTTTAGAGAAGGAAAAATGGATTCATACAATTTGTGATGAACCGCAAGCGGGAATTGGTTCGGTCCCAATCATATTAGAGGCGACGAATTCAGATATAACGTTAATTCGCTTTCATGGTCGGAATGTTCATGGCTGGCTGGATAAAGGGGAAAATTGGAGGGCGGTTCGCTGTTTATACCGCTACAACAATAAAGAATTGGAAGAATGGGTAGAACGACTAGAGCAATTAAAAAAGAAGACAAAAGACATATACGTACTATTTAACAATAATTCAGGTGGGGATGCAGCGGATAATGCGAAACAGCTTATGAAAATGATGAACATTACATATGGTGAGCCGAAGCCCGAGCAATTAAATTTATTTGAATGATAAAATAAGAAAGGCACTGTACAAACAGGGGGAATGTACAGTGCCTTTCTATATGAAAAAGAGGGGTAACAATGTTACTGAGCGTTTGGTTGATTCATCAATTGTTGGCTTCATAGTAAATGATAATGGTTATCATTATCATTGTCAATGTTTTTTTGAAAAGAAGTAAAAAACTTTTTATATTTTGAATCACTAGTGTCGCATTAA
>NUMR01000068.1 GCA_002578045.1 Bacillus cereus | reverse complement strand
GATGCGCTTGTTCTATTTACTCAATAATTTGAAATTCTTTTAACTCTTTTTCGACATTTTGTAGGAGTTGTTCGCTTTTTTGGAGTACATTCGTTGGGAAAATCTCATCATCACCATATTCAACGCCGTGAGGATAATAATGTTTTCCTAATAAGGGAGGGAGTAGTTTTACTTCAGCGTGTCTGCTGCCGATGTCACCTTCAACAGCAACACCTTGCACCCGTAAATAATAAACATCCTTTAATATCTCAAATTTATAATCGTATGTAACCCGTTCATAATCCCACTGTCCAGCAAGTACAAAATGGTTCTTTTCCATAATTTCAGTTAAAAGTGTTAAATCGACGACTGCCCCATTAAACTTCGTATTTGTAAATTGCATATAATACCTCCTTTTTTAATGTTACATTATTATTTTTATAATAGTATGAATAATAAGAAAGTGCAATTCATATTGAGAGAAAAGGGATAATCCAGACTTTTTTTGAGAAAATATGATATAGTGAAAAGAGTACGGTACACACAAAAAAGGGAAAGAAAAGGATTTGTGTATATCTCAATTTTATGTTTTATGCAGGAGGTATATTGTTTGAAGAAATTATTGCGTATCGTAATGATTACATTTTTAATTTTAGCTGTTGATTTATACGGGAAATTACTCGTTTCACAATATATATTAACCCCATCTCAATTAAAGCAAGAAAATAAAATCGTGAAAAAGAAAAAGCAAGTCAATGAGGACTCCTCAGACACTGTTTTAAATATGATTGGTGGGGACTCTGAAAATTTATTGGCAAAATGGGGTGAACCATCTCGAATAGAGCCATCTGCTTACGGATATGAATGGTGGGTGTACAATCAAGATTTAGCTCAGTATGCTCAATTTGGAGTCGCTGAACGTAAAGTTGTAACAGCGTATGTTGCTGGTGAACAAGTTAAGGTGCCGCCTTACTATATAAATGAAAAATATGAAGATGTATACAAAAAGAATCCGCCCTCACACGAGATTTTATTAAAAAGAGGGAAAAATAGTTATCAATTTAAGTTATCTGATACTGAAGTAATGGAACAACCATTACTACCTGTAGAAGATGGATGGGCACAATTATATTTTGATCATTTTACACATGAGCTTGTTGGTGTTCGTTATATGGATGATGAAACATTATTACGCCAAAGACCGTATCAGCTTGTTTATTCAGGTGAATTAATAGCAGAACAACCATTGACACCAGAGAAAATGAAGCAAGTAGAGAATGGAAATATGCAACAAATTTTTGATTTAACAAATATTATTCGAAGTCATCATGAACTACCATTGTTAACGTGGGATCAACAAACAGCAGATGTTGCTATTGGGCACAGTAAAGATATGAAAGACAATAATTACTTTTCACATGATTCACCTACATTAGGTACGTTAGGAGATCGTTTACAACGTGGACAAGTAGGGTTTCAACTTGCTGGTGAGAACATAGCGGCACAACATAGTGATGGAATTGCGGCGGTGCAAGGTTGGTTAAATAGTGAGGGTCATAGAAAAAATTTATTAAATGAACAATTTACCGGATTAGGTGTTGGGGTATATGATAAATTTTATACGCAAAACTTTATTCGAAAATAAAGTGGAATTTTAAGTAGTGGAGTGTACATCTCACTGCTAGTTATTAGCTCTTACTAATCGGGTATTTATAGGTAGTTATTCTCTCCTCTGCGAATGAGTGGGATAAAGTGAAACTTTAATNNAATAGCGGGATAAAAAGGTGCATGAATCGTCTAAAAATAGGCGAACCATGTGCCTTTTTTTTCTTACAATATAGTAGATATATATGAAGAGGTGAGGATTATGCCAACAACAAAAGGGCCGTTACATCCATCGGTTCAACAGTTTAAAGAATTTGTAAACCATCACCCTAAAATGGTTCATGAAGTTAGAAATGGGCAAAAAACTTGGCAACAATTTTATGAAGAATGGTACTTACTTGGTGAAGAAGATCCAATATGGGCAACTTATAGGCCTGATGGAGCACCTGCATTTTCTTCAGTAAAAGACAATAAAAAGGAAAAAGATAATCGAACTGAAGAGGAAAAAACAGCAGATGTGATGGGACAAATGCTTTCTTTTTTCAAAAAGCTGGATGTGGAACAAATGCAGCACCATTTAGCCAATGTGACGAGTGCCATTGGGAGCGTGCAACAAGTTATTCAACAATTTCAAGGAAACCGCACGCAGCAAGAACAAAGTACTTCAGAAAATAATCCATTTTTCTTTCAGAAGGATTAGGGGGAAAGATGATGAGAGCGGAACTTATGGAGTTTATAAAGGCTGATGAGGATTTATCTCGCTATATTCGAGCGCAGCCGCACTGGTATAGGAAATTAACGCGAAACCCTGAAGAAAAAGAGGCTTTTGAGCTAGCAGCGATGCAACATTTCAAAAAAACGATACCAGATAAAGTGGAAAAATTTCAAAATCAATTGGCAGTTGCTTCAATTATGATTGATATGTTTCAGTATATGAAGCAGCAAAATGTGACATGATTGAAAGGGAAAACTATGTCCGTCATGCAGAACTTTTGTTACAATAGAAGCAGATTATTTAAAAAAGGAGTTGCAGCATGACGGAAATTTGTTTAGTACGACATGGACAAACTGATTGGAATTTTCAAGAGATTATTCAGGGGCGTGAAGATATCCCGCTTAATGAAGTTGGGAAGAAGCAAGCGAGTCAAAGTGCAGCTATTTTGCAAGCAGAATCATGGGATATAATTATAAGTAGCCCGTTAATTAGAGCGCAAGAAACGGCTAAAGAAATTGCAGAGGCTGCTGGATTACATTCAATTTTATTAGATGAGCGATTTGTTGAACGGAATTTTGGAGAGGCTTCAGGGAAGCCAGTTGCGGATGTAAGGGAGTTAATTGCAGAGGGTAAAGTAGAAGGTATGGAGCAAGATAAGGAAATTGTTGCGCGTTGCTTTGCAGCTTTGAAAGATGTTGCAGCAACCCATACTGGTAAACGTATTATCATTGTTGCCCATTCACATGCGATAAAAGCAATTTTGCACGCAATAGCACCAGATGAAGTTTCGTTTAAAACGCCATTAAAAAACGCATGTATTAGTTATGTAAAAGAAAATCTGGGGAAATGGGATATTCTTAAATATAATATAGCAGAACATATTAATGTATAAGTTTGTACGGAGATTGTGTGGAAAAGAGTTACGATCATATCTGTCTTTTAAGTTAGGCACTTCCATTAGTAGTTCTAATTTAAATGTGGTATGATGAATACTCGGAGGTGTCTCTCATGATTGTAGCGACGCTAGAAAGCGTATTAATATTAGATAAGGCAGAGCAGCTTGCAAAAGCAATCACCTGTTCAGATATAGCGGAAGATTATCGTAAGTGTTATAAAGAATTGCATGAAGATATGGAAGTTCAGACGTTAATTCAGCAATTTACAGCGATGAAAGAACGATATGAGGAAGTGCAGCGTTTTGGTAAATACCATCCTGACTATAATTTTGTATCGACGAAAATGAGGGAATTAAAGCGTTCTGTAGACTTGCATGATAAGATTGCATCCTTTAAACGGGTAGAAAACGCCTTGCAAAAGTTATTAGATGAAGTTAGTGTAGCAATCGGTTCGGAGGTATCCTCTTCCATTAAAGTTCCAACAGGAAATCCATTTTTTGATGCTGGTGGCTGTGGTGGAGGTTGTGGTACCGGTGGAGGTTGCGGTTGTAAAAAAACGGGGTGATACCTCGTTTTTTAGAAGATGGAAGAAAACGTATACAGAGTTTGTCTTATTATGTCGTGAATTTCTGATTGGTTTTCATAAAATATAAGTTTTTAAAAGGAGAAGATGGAGAAAATTATGTTCGGGCAACGACAAAGTATGATTGTTTATTTACATTCATTGAAACATGCCAAGATTTTAAGGAAATATGGTAACATACATTACATTTCAAAACGATTAAAGTATGCAGTTGTATATTGTGATATGGAACAAATTGAGCATATGATGCAAAAGTTGAACAAACTTCCTTTTGTGAAAAAGATAGAACAGTCGTACCGCCCATTTTTAAAAACGGAATTTGAAAATTCGCGTCCGGATCGGGCAAAAGAATACGATTATAGTTAATGCGAAAAACCCCCTGCTACACATTTAGCGGGGGGTTTTTTTATTTCATCGGAGGAATGAAATGATTCATTCTTAAGATGCCGATTAGATGATTAAAGTATAGTTCTTTTTCTGGGAAAGTCGTTGACGGTTTTACAGTAAAGGAAGTAACTGTTTTCCCTAGTTGTTCTGCCGTTTTTTCGAATAAAAGGACGCGTTTACTTTTTCTGTTTTCAAGTACAGGAATACCTTCACGACATATGTATAATGGCTGGAAATCACCAGTCGTTGTTGGTTTTAATATTACAGCAAGTGAGCACACTTTTTTTTCATTTTTTATCGTTTCAAATTGTAACATATGTGTTATACGTTCTTGATTTGCTTTGGCAATCTCAAGTAATTCATATAAATCAGAGTAGCCTTCTCCGAGTTCTATAAAGCGTTGAATCATATTTATTCCTCCTCTTTCTTTTACTGTACCATCTCATTTTTTAAATGAAAAGTGGACAAAGAAAAAAACCCTGCAAAGCAGGGCCCTTCTTATACTAGTATGTACTAGTAAGAAGGCAAAGGGAGAGGAGAAACCGGAGGAAGAACTTATGGGGAAACGTAAGTCTTCTCCGCGGTTGGCAACAACATCGAAGGTGATGTTGTTATAATTATTTATGTCCAATCTAAATGAAGATATACATAATGAAATTAAATTTTATGTGGGGCTTTTTATTTTGCTTTTTTTTATTTTATGATAGGATAAAAAAGATAAAGTGAAACTAATATATATAATGAGTTCGTGTTCGCGAAAAGTGAGATGAATACATAAAAAATGGCGGGCGATTATTTTAAACCAAAGTTCCCTATTGTTATGTGAAAGTTGTATGGGAAACTTCACGGAATCGTATAGTTTGGTAGCGGTTACCGAAATTGAGAAGGGTTTTCTATAATCGCTCGATAGATTGGAATAAAGGTAGTGACAACAGATGAGAGTAGTTTCAGGAAAATGTAAAGGACACCCACTTAAAGCGGTGCCTGGTAATACAACACGTCCAACGACAGATAAAGTGAAAGAATCTATTTTTAATATGATAGGCCCTTATTTTGATGGCGGTATCGCCCTTGATTTATTTGGTGGTAGTGGTGGTCTTGGGATAGAGGCTATAAGTAGAGGGATTGATAAAGCGATTTTTGTTGATCGAGATAGTAAAGCGATAAAAGTAATTTATCAAAATTTAGAAAGTTGTAGAATACATGAACAAGCTGAAGTATATCGAAATGATGCAGAACGTGCAATAAAGGCACTTATAAAACGTGAAATAGCATTCGATCTTATACTTATAGACCCTCCATATAAAGAGCAAAAAATTGTATCTTTAATTAGTGTAATGGATCAACATGGATTGCTACATAACGATGGGGTAATTATGGCAGAGCATGGTAATGACGTGGTTTTACCTGATTTTATTGGAAGGCTTGTAAAAGTACGTGCTGAGAATTATGGGATTACAGCTATATCGATCTATAAGTATGAAGGTGAGGGGACAGAATGACAAGTATAGCGATTTCTTCAGGAAGTTTCGATCCAATTACCCTTGGACATCTAGATATTATTAAAAGGGGTGCGAAAGTATTTGATGAGGTGTACGTAGTTGTTTTAAACAATTCATCAAAAAAACCATTCTTTTCGGTTGAAGAGCGTCTAGAGTTAATTCGAGAAGCAACAAAGGATATCCCGAATGTAAAAGTGGATTCACATAGCGGATTATTAGTAGAATATGCAAAAATGCGTAATGCAAATGCAATTTTACGTGGTTTACGAGCGGTCTCTGATTTTGAATATGAGATGCAAATTACTTCTATGAACCGAAAATTAGATGAAAATATTGAAACCTTTTTTATTATGACAAACAACCAATATTCATTTTTAAGCTCGAGTATTGTGAAAGAAGTAGCGAGATATGGAGGAAGTGTAGTAGATCTTGTACCCCCTGTTGTCGAGTGTGCATTAAAAGAAAAGTTTCAAACCCCGTTAAAGTGAACGGGGTTTTTCTTTATCCCGCTATTTNNGAATGCGAGGAAGTTAGGCGGGAGATAACTGCCCGTAAAAGCCCGATTGCTGAGGGCTCATAATCAGTGGGGGATGGACAAAACCCCCACTGATTAAAGTTTCACTTTATTACTACGAAAAAACAATAAGATAACATATAAATATAAACAAAATAATGTAAATATTGGCCCGTAGTATACAAAAGATGCCCAAATCTTATTTAGTACTAAGGAATGATTTGATACAAATACGGGAATATCTTTTGGCATAGGTGAGAAAGAATTCACTTTTTCATAAAAAGGTCCCCAAAATATAACAGTAAAAATAGGGGCGAGAATGCTTTGGATAATTCGTGCGAAAAAATATGGTTTAAATCGGATGTCTGTTTCGGCTAAAATACTGGCAACTTGAGCCTGAATAGAAAGACCACTAAATGCTAAAATGAAGCTTGTTACCATGGCTTGTTGAAGAAGTTGTGTTTCATTTATTTGACTAATCATTTGGCTTCCAAGTGTCATTTCAAAAATGCCAGATAATATTGGAATACTAAATTCGGTTGATAGTTGGAAGAATGATAAAATATGTTGCATAATAAAAGAAAGTCCTGTTGTGATATGAAAAACAGTAATCATTTTATTTAAAACAGAGAATAAAATAATAAACCCGCCAATCATAAGTAATGTTTGAATAGAAGAAACGATAGCGTCCCCGAGTAATTTTCCTATTGGTCTTTTTTCTTGCATACGTGTTTGGTGGAGGATTGAAAAAGGATTTTGAAAGGGACGTTTTTTAGTAGTGTATTTGTCGTTTGTGTGAGTAGTGTTATTGCCGTAAAAACGCATAAGTAATCCGACCGCGAAATTACTTAAATAGTGTGCAGTAGCTAATACGATTCCTAATTTTGGATTATTGAAAAAACCGATAGACACAGCGCCGAAAATAAAAAGTGGATTAGAAGAATTTGTGAAAGACACGAGGCGCTCCGCTTCAATTTGTGTTAAATGATTGCTTTTACGTAGTCTAGCGGTTAATTTGGCGCCAGCAGGGAATCCTGAAGCCATTCCCATTGCCCAAACAAATCCACCTATTCCAGAAACGCGAAAGAGTGGACGCATTAGCGGTTCTAATATAACGCCAATAAATTTTACAACACCGATACTGATTAGAAGTTCTGCAATGATGAAAAACGGTAATAGTGAAGGGAATACAACTTCCCACCATATATTTAACCCTCGAATGGAAGCTTGCAAAGCAGCATGGGGGTGAAGTACAAGAGAAAAGGTTAAAAAAAGCGTTGCTATAGTAAGGAAAGCGGTTTTCCATTTTTCATACATGTAAGTAAATCCCCCTTTGTCCCAAAAAACGTTCATTTCAGTATACGTGGATACGTGGTGAATTTAGACCATAAGTATGAAAATGGAATGAAAAAAATTAAAGGGTGAGAAAAATGAAAGAACCGAAAATTGGTTTAGCTCTTGGGTCTGGGGGAGCGAAAGGATTTGCCCATATTGGCGTTATAAAAGTTTTAAGGGAGGCTGGTATACCAATCCATATGATTGCAGGAAGTAGTATGGGAGCTTTAATAGGTACATTTTATGCAGCTGGCTGTAATGTTGAAAGAGTATATAGACTGGCAGCTGTTTTTAAGAGGAAATATTATTTAGATTTCACAGTGCCAAAAATGGGGTTTATTGCTGGAAAACGTGTCAAAGATATGATTAAAATGTTTACATATAATAAAAACTTAGAAGAGTTAGATATCCCGATAGCTGTTGTGGCTACTGACATCTTGAAGGGAGAAAAAGTGGTTTTTACAAGTGGTCCTGTTGCAGAAGCGGTGAGAGCTAGTATATCTGTACCTGGGGTGTTTGTACCAGAAAAAATAGATGGCCGATTATTAGTGGATGGTGGAGTTATTGATCGCATTCCGGTTTCGGTTGTGAAAGAGTTAGGTGCCGATATTGTTATTGCTGTTGATGTATCTCCAATTAAAGTGAATGGTGAGGTTACGTCTATTTATGATGTAATTATGCAGAGTATTGAAATTATGCAACATGAGCTTGTAGTGAATCGGCAAATTGCTTCGGATTTAATGATACGACCAGCTGTAGAACAATTTAGTTCGCGTGCTTTTACAAATATTGAAGACATTATTCGAGTTGGAGAAGTAGAGGCAGAAAAACATATTTCAAATATTTATTTATTAATGGAGCAGTGGAAGGAGAAACATAATGTTTAAACGTGTTCGGTTTTTATATGCAATTTTAATAGGTGTTATATTGGCGATGTTACTTGTTTACGTGCGTTTGCCGTATTATGTAACAAAACCAGGAATGGCAGCAAAATTAGAGCCATATGTTCAAGTTGAGGGTGGAACGAAAGAATCTGGTGATTTTATGCTTGTTACGGTTTCAATGGGTCCGGCAAATGTGGTGAATTTAATAGCAGCGCAGTTTAATAAATATACACATATTTCGAAGGCAGAAGAAATATTACAAAGAGGTGAGAGTGATGAAGAATATCAATTTCGCCAAGAATATGCGATGACAGATTCACAAAATGCAGCAATTTATAATGCGTATAAACGAGCGAATCGTTCGGTTTCTTTTGAAAATAAAGGTGTACTAGTTACTGGTGTAGCGAAGGGGATGCCGTCAGAAGGAAAGCTTAAACTTGGAGATGTCATTGTAGCTGTGGATGGAAAAACATTTGAAAAGACGGAGCAATTTATTGAGTATATGACAGGAAAAAAAGAAGGCGATACTGTAAGCATTGAGTATAAGAGGAATGGAAAACAATTGAAAGAAAATTTAAATGTAAAGACAATTCCTAATGGGAATGGTCGTGTCGGTATAGGTGTTTCTATCGTTACGGAAAGAGAATTAGTGGTAGACCCGAAAGTGAAAATTGATTCTCATGAAATAGGAGGTCCATCAGCAGGTTTAATGTTTACATTAGAAATATATAATCAACTTGTGGAAGACGATTTAACAAAAGGACATGAAATAGCTGGAACAGGTACAATTAATGAAAAAGGAGAAATTGGTCCGATAGGTGGTATAAAGCAAAAAGTGGTGGCTGCTAGTGATGCTGGTGCTGAAGTGTTCTTTGCTCCAAATGAAAAAGGTGCGGAGAAATCAAATTATAAAGATGCGCTGGAGGCTGCAAAAGATATTAAAACAAAAATGAAAATTGTACCAGTGGATACGCTGGAAGACGCATTAATGTATTTGGAAAAAATGGGTGAAAAGAAATAGACCCCTCTGAAAAAGAGAGGTTTATTTATAGAAATTTTGTAGCTGTTTCATCATAACGAATTGGATGTTGTGTTACGTCTTGTTTTAGTAGTTGTGTCCGCAGTGGTTCTTGCATTATAGAGAAATAAACAGAATTTGCTTTTCGCTCTATATCTAAAGTAGGATGGTTAAATGTTTTTGTATGGGTAAGGATAGGAAGTTCTATTTTTTTCTTGTTTTTTGAAAGATACGTTTGTCCTTTTTGTGACATGCCAAGTAGACGAATATACGGTGCGTGTTGTTCTATATTTGCTTTATGTATTTCTTCTTTTGTTGTGTTCGTTAAAATGTGTGTACAAGCTCTTTGTAATCTAGTCCATGTATAACGTTTTGTTTTTAAAGCTTCCATGAATGAGTGGAAGGAAGAGCTGCATTGTATTTTTGATAAAATACGATGCTCTAAGCCTTCTTCTATTTCATAAATATGTCGTAAGTCTTGAGAAGACATCGTCATGAGCTTGTATTTGAAAAATGAAAAATATTGTTCCCAATTATGTAATATTCCGTAGTTTTGTTTGTAATTTGCCAAAAGAGAAGCAGTTGCTTTCGGGATAAAAGGCTCAATTGCTGTAAATGAACTATTTTCGCTAAAGAGTTGTTTACGAATACTTGTTGCACTTGCAATATGTTGGTCATTAAATGTTTCATCATGATAATGAGAGGCGAATCTTTTTATAGTTTGTGCTTGGACAGAACTATTTTGTGAGAGAATTGCTTTGATGTATTGGAAGCCTAAAATGTTATTCGGTTGAGACATATCTATGTTTTTTTTAGGTGGTAAAATGTGTGAAAAGGCTTCAGACGTAGCTTTTGCGTAACTATTACCTGCGTCCATAAATTGCTTTACAAGACGATTAAAAGTCTCTTCCTCGTTTTTTTGTACAGAGATGGTATTATAAAAATTTTCGATTTGTCCATCTTCACTACCAAAGCAAATTTCAGAAACACGAAGGGCGTTTAAAATGGAAATAGCACCATTTGCAAATGTTTCAGCCTTTTGTGTTGCGAAGACGTACGGAAGCTCTATAATAAGGTCTACGCCGCCTGCTAAGGCCATCTTAGTGCGATACCACTTGGAAATGAGTGCTGGCTCACCACGCTGTAAAAAAGGGCCACTCATAACGGCGATTGTAATATCAGACTGTGTTAAGTTTTTTGTTTGTTGCACATGATAAGCATGACCGTTGTGAAAAGGATTATATTCAACAATAATACCACTGGCTTTTATGGTAATCTCTCCTTTCGATGTAGCATCTTTTTAGAAAACGTGATAATCTATATATTATTTCCTATGATGACTTCATTATAGTGTAAAGAAAAAACATTGACAAATATAAAATGGCTAGCTATAATTTTGTTTGTTGCCTTGAGGTGATATGATATGAAATGGTCCATCCATCAATTGAATAAATTGAGAAATAAAGGATTGACATTGGATGAGATGGTAGATGTAAGTGAGCTAAAAGAAGTTGAGAAAGAAATTCGCGAAATTAATCCTGTTCATGTAACAGGAAGAGTTGATTTTGGCTCCGGTAAATTTACGTTTCATCTACATATAACTGGAAGCATGGTTTTACCATGTTCTCGCTCTTTAGTAGATGTGACATTACCATTTGACATTAAAACAACTGAGGTGTTCCTAACTTCAGAAGAAGAGTTTGAAACAGAAGCTGAAATTCATTGTTTAGAAGGAGAAGTACTTGACTTACTGCCCGTAATCAAGGAAAATATACTTTTGGAGATTCCAATGCAAATTTTCAGCGATGATGTTTCTGGTGGGGCACCGACGCAAGGTCAAGACTGGCAAGTGATTTCGGAAGAAAACAAAGAAAAGCCTGTTGATCCAAGGTTAGCAGGTCTTGCAAAGTTTTTTGACAAATAATCGGAAGACTGGTTCAGGCCTTCATATGAAAATAACTATTTCTTTTAAGGAGGTGGGAAGAATGGCTGTACCTTTTAGAAGAACTTCTAAAACAGTAAAAAGAAAGCGTCGTACGCATTTCAAATTATCAGTACCTGGTATGGTAGAGTGCCCAAGCTGTGGTGAAGCGAAATTAGCTCACCGTGTATGTAAAGCATGCGGTACTTACAAAGGTAAAGAAGTAATCAGCAAATAATTGCAAAAAATAAACGTAGAAGTTATCTTCTACGTTTATTTTTTTGTCTAATTATTTATTTATTGTATTCTATCTTTTCTAGTACCTGCATATGCTTAATAAAAAATGCATAGGGAGGACTAGAGAAATGGCGACAACAAGACAAGATGCTTGGACTGATGATGAAGATTTGCTTCTGGCAGAAGTAGTACTCCGGCATATTCGAGAAGGTGGGACGCAACTTTCAGCCTTTAAAGAAGTTGGAAGACATTTGTCCCGTACACCAGCAGCATGTGGATTTAGATGGAATTCTTATGTTAGAAAGCAATACAAAGAACGTATTGAAGAAGCAAAGCAACTTCGCAAAGTAGAACATTATGAAGTGAAAGAAACAAAGGTATTAGAGCATACGTCAATGACATTGAATGATGTTATTGATTTCTTGCAAAATTATAAAGATGAAAACTCTTTAATGGTGCTACAACAACAAATTGAATCGTTACAAACAGAGAGAGCGCGTCTTCTGGAGCGATTATCAGTATATGAGGAAGAATATAGAACATTGCTTGATTATATCGATCAAAAAAGAAGTGTGATGGTAGCAGAAAGAAAGAGTGCTCGTTCGAGTGGGAAACTAGAGAAGTTAAAAAAATAAAAAAACAGNNCTGTTTTTTTATTTTTTTAAGCGGATTCTTCGTTTGTATCCGCATTCAAATTTGCTTCTGGGTGCCAAATATAAAAATCACCATCAGTTACTGATATAGGTTGGAAATTTAATTTATCCCAAAAACCAGCCGAATGGATACGTGCTATCGTTTTAATTGGAAATTGTAGTTGTTTCGCATAATTCACAAGCAGTTGTCCGAAGCCTTGTTTTTGAAAATCTGGTAACACTTCAAGTTTATAAAGTTCTAGGTAAGGACCTGTAATTTCGAATGGTTCCCCGCCGTTCCTTTTCATATATAGACTCATACGTGCGATTAGTGATCCGCCATAATAAATGCCGTAAAATGGAGATTCACTACCATTTTCAATAATGTTTGCTTGTAATTCTTCCAACATGGATAGTTCTTGAGCCCCGCACCCTTTAAATTTTTTAAATTCATCTAATGTTTTATAATTGATGAGCAAGCGCTCAACTTTTGGGAATCCCATTACATCACATCCTTTTCTTATCTAGTTGAATGCAGAAAAGTGAAAATATTGATAATAATATTATAACTCATTTTTTTATTTTTATGAAGAAGATAGTATATTTCTTTTATTATTTTTTTGAGAATTTGCTAAACTAAGAGTAAAAGCATATTAATAGGCAGTATATACATAGTGAAAAAAGGGATTGCATTAGTTTGTCAGGAGACAGTGCAATCATAGGTTGTGTTCATGTAATTTAGGGAAATATAAAGGAGGGAAAGGCAAGGAAATTTACTATGAATTCCTTGGATGAAAATGAAAATTGGAATTGTGGGACCAGGGGCTATCGGTCTATTGTATACATTTTATTTACAAAAAAGTAATCAAGATGTTACGTTGTTTACAAGGACGGCTAAGCAGGCTGAAGAATTGAATGAAACGGGTGTAACTTGTATTAGAGATGGGAAACGTGAAACAGTATTTCCGTCCGTTTTACCGATAGAAAGCATGTTAAATCAGAAGTTAGATTATACATTTATTGCGGTGAAGCAATATCATATAACTGACATATTACCGTTTGTGCAAGGAGAATCATCATTAATCTTTTTGCAAAACGGAATGTCGCATCTTCATGCTATACAGAAAATAGGAAATGAGAATATAGCTGTTGGTATTGTAGAACATGGTGCGAAAAAAGAAGAAAGGCATACGGTCCATCATACTGGAATAGGCGTAACAAAGTTTGGGATGGTGCGTGGCGCATCTATATATTTTAAAAAAGTATTCGATTATTTTCCTTTTGCCCATTTTCCAATTCAAATAGAAGTTGATTGGAAAGGTATTATGTACAAAAAATTAGTAGTAAATGTATGTATTAATCCATTGACAGCGTTATTGCGAGTTCAGAACGGTGAGTTGATTACGAATCCGTTTTTTTATCAAATGATGGAGCAAGTATTTAGGGAAGTTGCATTTCTTGTTAAAGAAGAAAAAGAAATGGTATGGCAAATGGTACGAGGTATATGTGAAAGAACGTCTCATAATACATCATCTATGCTGGCAGATGTAAGAGCGAATAGACAAACAGAAATCGATGCGATTGTTGGATATGTATTAGAAGAAGCTAAGAAACAGCAACGACCAGTTCCGACACTTCAATTTTTGTTTGATGCAGTAAAAGGATTAGAAACAAAAGTATAAGTGTTATTCTTTGCTTTTACGTGAAACATTGACTACAATGTGGGTTGGTGAGAGAACTGGATACGAAAGGAAGAATTATATGGAGATAAAAGAAATCTCTGTTCCGCAACAAGGTGTTGTAGCGGACTATATGAACGGTAAAAAAGAGATACAGTCGTGTTTTGATTATATGTTAACAGAAGATGCTTTTAAACAACGTTTACATGATTTGCGTGAAAGGGAGTTTTTCCGCCAAGATTTAGTAGCGCATTTATTAGAATATAATACAAAATTGCAAGCCGGAGAATCTACAATTCGAAATGTAAAAGCGCTTGGAGATGAAAATACATATGTTGTTATAGCTGGACAACAAGCAGGGTTATTAACTGGACCTCTTTATACAATTCATAAAATCATTTCGATTTTACAGCTTGCGAAGGAAAAGGAAGAAAGTTTAGGCGTTAGAGTTGTTCCTGTCTTTTGGATTGCTGGTGAAGATCATGATATGGATGAGATTAACCATACTTTTGTAACGAAAAATAAAAAAATAAAAAAGACTATTTTCCATGATCGTAATCCGAAAAAGGCGAGTGCTTCTGAGTCTGAACTTTCTGTTGAAGATTGTAGGGAGTGGACTGAAGAAATTTTTAAAACATACCCAGAAACGAATTTTACAAAGGATGTATTACGATTTGTTAATGATGCTTTGAATAAATCGAATACGTATGTAGATTTCTTTGCTTACCTTATTACGAAAATGTTCGCTAAGTCTGGTTTAATTCTTGTCGATTCACATCACCCTGAATTAAGAAAGTTAGAAGTTCCGTTTTTTAAACGAATTGTAAGTAAGTATAAAGAAGTGCAAGAGGGGCTTCATAATCAACAGGAAGTAATTAAAGAGTTAGGGTATAAACCGATTATTGAAACAAAGTCTAATGCAGTGCATATATTTATGGAAATTAATAATGAGCGAGTGTTGCTTGAAGACATCCAAGGGAAGTTTGTTGGAAAAGATGGGGCATACTCTTTTTCATATGAAGAATTGCTTGACGAGATGGAGAGAAGTCCAGAACGTTTTAGTAATAATGTTGTCACGCGCCCTCTTATGCAAGAGTATGTATTTCCTACGTTAGCGTTTATTGGGGGACCAGGAGAGTTAGCCTATTGGAGTGAATTGCAACAAGTATTCCATACTGTCGGTTTCCAAATGCCGCCTGTCGTTCCTCGTCTTACGATTACTTATGTAGAGAGAAATATAACGACAGATTTAAACGATTTACAGTTGCAAGAGAGCGATCCGTTTTTAAATACTATAGATAAACTGCGTGAAAACTGGTTGTCTAATCAAATAGAGGAACCGATTGAGGATCGTTTTACAGAAGCGAAAAAAGAAATCATTGATATTCATACATCATTACAGCAGTTTGTGAGGAAAATAGATCCAGGATTAAGTGCGTTTGCAGGGAAGAATGAGTTGAAAATTAATGAACAAATTGAACTGTTAGAAAGAATGTTGAAAAGAAATGTTGAGAAAAAACATGAAGTTCAGCTGAATAAATTCCGCCGTATACAGTTTGCACTTCGTCCATTAGAAGCGCCGCAAGAGCGTGTGTGGAATGTATGTTATTATTTAAATCAGTTCGGTTTGGATTTCGTTGATCGAGTAATGGAAAATTCATTTTCTTGGGATGGAAAACATCATGTTATAAAACTATAGAATCTTGCTCTTTGGAGCAGGATTTTATTTTTGTTCCGTTGAATTTACTGTGAAGTGAAATTTTTCTGAATTATCGTTTGGTAACTAATGGAGATTGTATGTATGCAGCATACTTAAATATATGACAAAATAGCACAAAATGTAAACGTATTATTCTCTTTTTCGACAGTTTTTTATTTAAATTCCCGCAAAAGATGATAAAATTTAGTATATAATAAAAGAAAATGGCGATTTGTATAGTATACTACCTTTGTTGGTAAGTTAACTGAGTCGTTCTTTCGTAGTATTTCATTTTCTAATCGTGAAATATGCGTGTAGAAAAAGGGATATATTTAATATAATTAATTGGAAAAAGAGTAGGTGCAACAATGTTTAAACACGTAACAGTGCTTTTGAAAGAAACAGTAGACGGCTTAGATATAAAGCCAGATGGTACATATGTAGATTGTACGCTGGGGGGAGGAGGACATAGTTCTTATTTATTATCCCAATTAACTGATGGCGGAAAATTAATTGCGTTTGATCAAGATGAGATAGCGATTCAAAATGCGAAAGAAAAATTTTCTTCATACGGTGAGCAGTTTGTAACGGTAAAGAGTAACTTCCGTTATTTATCTGAAAAACTACAGGAATTAGGTATAACAGAAGTAGACGGTATTTTATTCGACTTAGGTGTTTCATCCCCGCAATTAGATACACCAGAGCGTGGCTTTAGTTATCATCATGATGCACCGCTAGATATGCGGATGGATCAAGATGCCCCATTAACAGCATATGATGTTGTAAATAGCTGGTCATATGAACAACTCGTAAGAATTTTCTTCCAGTATGGTGAAGAGAAATTTTCAAAGCAAATAGCAAGGAAAATTGAAGCATATCGTGAGAATAAAGCTATTGAAACGACAGGAGAATTAGTAGAACTAATTAAAGAAGGTATTCCGGCTCCTGCGCGTAGAACTGGTGGACATCCTGCGAAGCGGGTGTTTCAGGCAATCCGTATTGCTGTAAATGATGAATTGAAAGTATTTGAAGAAGCGTTGGAATCTGCAATCGAGATGGTCAAGCCTGGTGGAAGAGTTAGTGTTATAACATTCCATTCGTTAGAAGACCGTATTTGTAAAACAACGTTTAAGCGAAATAGTACAACGCCACAATTGCCGCCAGGATTACCAATTATTCCTGATGAATGTAAGCCGAAATTAAAGCTTATTACAAGAAAACCGATTTTACCTTCTGATATAGAGTTAGAAGAAAATAATCGAGCGCGTTCTGCGAAGTTGAGAATCGCTGAAAAACGATAAAAAGGAGAGAGAGGTATGACTAATTTAGCTGTAAAGTACAAAAAACAAGCGCAAAAAGAGGTACAGATTCAAACGCCCTCACAGCAGATGGTTAAGCCGAAGGCTAAAACAAAGATTACAAGGATCGAAAAACTAATGTATGTAGCGTTTATTGGCTTTTTATTATATGCCTGTGTAGCGTTTATTGGGAACAAAGCAGGCCTTTATCAAGTTAATGTAGAAGCAGCGACGATAGAAGAAAAAATTGTACAGCAGCAAAAAGAAAATCAAGAATTGCAGGCTGAAGTAGAGAAGTTAAGTCGCTATGAACGAATCGCTGAAGTTGCAAAAAAACACGGGCTAGAAATTAATGCGAATAATGTGAAAGGCCTCAAGTAAGGCAATAGGTGTGAAGGAAAGATGAAGAGAAATATGACTAAATTTCATACCAATAAGGGAGCAGGTTATTTTATGATATTTTTCCTCCTGCTCTTTTTGCTGTTATTAGCCCGATTTTTTTACATACAAGCAACAGGAACAGTGCATAATCATGATTTGGATGAACTTGCTAAGCAAAAACATAGTAAAACAGGAGTTCTCGAAGCGAATCGAGGAACGATTTATGACCAAAACGGTCATGTGTTAGCGCAAGACGCAAACTCTTATAAACTTGTAGCGGAATTAAAAGGCGCTAAACCTGTGGAGAATAAAGAGGATACTGCAAAGAAAATTGCGGGCGTACTCGGAAAAGGCGAAGAGGATATTTTAGCTACTTTAAATAAAGATAAAAGTCAAGTGGAATTTGGGAAGCTAGGTAAGGGCTTGACGAAAGAACAGAAGGAACAAATAGAATCGTTGAAATTGCCGGGAATATCTTTTATTACAGAAAATGCAAGAGTGTATCCAAACGGTGATTTTGCATCTTACGTCATCGGTCATGCGAAGCCAAATGATAAGGGAACCTCGGTAGGCCAATTTGGCTTAGAAAAAAGTTTGGACAAATATTTAAGTGCTTCTAACGGAGAAGTAGCTTATACAGGTGATCGTAAAGGTGTATCTCTCGATGGTGGAAAAGTGAATGTAAAGGCACCTAAAAATGGGGATAATGTATATTTAACAATGGATCAACGTATCCAAAGTTATTTAGAAGAGGCGATGAAGGCGGCAAGTAAACAATATGATCCGGAAAGTTTAATTGGAATTGTGGCGGATCCGAAAACGGGAAAAATATTAGCGATGTCTAGTAAACCTAGTTATGATCCGAACCAGGGGCAGTTGGAGTACTATTATAATAACGCAATTGCAAATGCATTTGAACCTGGGTCAACAATGAAAATTTTCACATTAGCAGCAGCTATTAATGAAGGTGTGTACGAGGGACAAGATTATTATCAGTCTGGTACATATCAAGTCGGAAACCGGAAAATAAAAGATCATAACGACGGTGCTGGATGGGGCTCTATCACATTTGATGAAGGGGTAGAGCGCTCTTCAAACGTAGCGTTTGCAATCTTAGAGGACCAAAAACTTGGTCCAGAACGGTTCCGTAAATATATCCATGCTTTTGGGCTAGATGAGAAAACGAATATTGATTTACCTGGTGAAGGTTCGAATACAATTTTATTTGATCGGCAAATACAACAAGTAACAACAGCTTTTGGTCAAGGTTCTACTGTAACGCCAATTCAGCTTGTACAAGCTGCAACAGCCATTGCGAATGATGGGAAAATGATGAAACCATATGCAATTGACAAAATTGTAGACCCGATAACAGGGAAAGTAAAATTAGAACATAAGCCAGAAGAAGTC
This sequence comes from Bacillus cereus, assembly GCA_002578045.1. Classification (GTDB taxonomy): domain Bacteria; phylum Bacillota; class Bacilli; order Bacillales; family Bacillaceae_G; genus Bacillus_A; species Bacillus_A cereus_AK. The sequence goes on along the minus strand of NUMR01000068.1, from coordinate 13,957 downwards.
GGAAAGCCTGTTACGAAAGAAACAGCAGCGCAAGTAAGACAGTTGTTAGAAAGTGTTGTTACATCTCCGAAAGGGACAGGAACTGCTTATAAAGTCGATGGATATTCAGTTGGTGGTAAAACAGGGACAGCACAAATTCCGGATGGGAAAGGTGGCTATATGACAGGAAGGGAGAACTATATATTCTCATTCTTAGGGATGGCACCGATGGACGATCCACAACTCGTTGTGTACCTAGCTGTTAAAAAACCGAAATTAAAAGATGATGAAAATGGATCACAGCCGTTAGCTGATATTTTTAAATATGTAACAAAAAATAGTTTAGAGTATTTAAAAATTAAGCCAAATGAAGTGAAAGATCCGAAAAAACATTTGAAAGAGCAACAAACTGTTGTTCCAGATGTAACTGGTAAAACGATGGCTGAAGCGGGGAAAGCGATTGATAAAGCAAAACTCCGTCCAATCGTATTAGGTGAAGGGAAAGTGCAGCAACAAGTACCAAAAGCGACTGAACAGGCATTAAAGGGCGATCGAGTCTTCTTAGTGGGAGATAAACCTACAATGCCGAATATACAAGGGTGGGCACTGCGTGATGTTATGAATTTAGCAAAAACATTACAGCTTAACTTAAAACCTTCTGGTACCGGGTACGTAACTGAACAAAGTGTAGCAGAAGGGACGTTACTACAACCTGGTACAGAATTAGGAGTAACACTTGTACCGCCACTCGAACCACAACAAGAAGCTGAAAAGCCGTAACGGTAATAAGCAAAAAGTTCTAATTAAATAAGTACAAGCATATATTGGAACAAGCTAGGCGTAAGGGAGGCTTGTTCCAATATGCGTGTATCAAATGTAACAGTTAAAAAACGACTTATTTTTATACTGATATCAGGTATACTTATTTTCACTATCATCGATATTCGTCTTGGATATGTGCAGTTTTTTCTTGGGAATATGTTGACGGATCGTGCGAAGGATTCGTGGAGTCGTAACATTACTTTTGAACCAGAGCGTGGGAAAATTTTAGACCGAAATGGTGTGGAACTTGCCACGAATAAAAGTGCGCCAACTGTCTTTGTTGTACCGAGGCAAATTGAAAAGCCCGCAGAGACTGCAGAGAAGTTAGCTGCAGTATTAGGTGTGGAAAAAGACGAAATCTATAAACGGATTACAAAAAAAGAATCGATTGTAAGGTTAGATAAAGGCGGAAGGAAAATATCGCATGACAAAGCGAAAGAGGTACGAGGATTAAGTTTAAAGGGAGTTTATATTGCAGAGGATTCTATCCGGCACTATCCATTTGGAAATTTTTTATCACACGTATTAGGGTTTGCAGGTAGTGATAATCAAGGTCTTATGGGGTTAGAAAAATATTATGATAAAGAGCTAAATGGTGATAAAGGTCATGTTCGTTTTTTTGCAGATGCGAAAGGGCAAAGAATGCCTAATATTGGTGATGATTTCAAAAAACCAGAAGCTGGCTTGAATTTAGGCTTAACAATTGATGCACGTATTACGAGGATTATGGAAAGAGAAATGAATATCGCAGAGTCAACGTATAATCCAGACGGTATGATTGCCATTGCAATGAATCCGAAAAATGGTGAAATTTTAGGCATGTCGAGTCGACCGAGCTTTGATCCAGCAGATTTTCAAAGTGTTTCTCCAGAAGTGTATAATAGAAATTTACCTGTATGGAGTACGTATGAGCCCGGTTCAACATTTAAGATTATTACGTTAGCAGCCGCTTTGAATGAAAATTTGGTAGACTTAGAGAAAGATACGTTTTATGATGATGGGGCAGCTGAAGTTGGTGGGGCCAGATTAAAATGTTGGAAAGCAGGAGGTCATGGTAGCCAGACGTTTTTAGAAGTCGTTCAAAATTCGTGTAACCCAGGGTTTATTGAACTTGGTGATCGTCTTGGTAAAGACCGATTGTTTAAATACATTCGTAATTTCGGCTTTGGGCAGAAGACTGGAATCGACTTACAAGGTGAAGGTAGTGGGATTTTATTTAATTTAGATAAAGTTGGTCCGGTCGAGCAAGCCACAACTTCATTCGGTCAAGGCGTTTCTGTTACACCAATTCAACAAGTAGCAGCAGTAGCAGCGGCTGTAAATGGTGGAACGTTATATCAACCGTATATAGCTAAGGAATTTATTGATCCGAAGAACAATCAAGTTGTTAGCAAAAAGACACCTGTTGAAAAAAGAAAAGTTATTTCCGAGGAAACTTCAGAAAAAGTTCGCTATGCATTAGAGAATGTTGTAGCGAAGGGATCTGGTAAAGGGGCTTACATTGATGGATATCGTGTAGGTGGAAAAACAGGTACTGCTCAAAAGGTGAAAGATGGTAAATATTTAGAGAATAATTATATAGTATCTTTTATTGGTTTTGCTCCAGCTGATGACCCGCAAATTGTTGTTTATGTAGCTGTTGATAATCCGAAAGGAGTTACACAATTTGGTGGAGTAGTAGCAGCTCCAATTGTTGGGAATATGCTTCGGGACGCACTGCCTGTTATGGGAGTGAAACCGAGAAAAGAACAAGTTGAGAAAGAATATAAATGGGGCGATACACCAACTGTAGAAGTTCCGAATTTAATTGACATGAAAAAGAAGGATTTACAAACGCAACTTGTTGATTTGAAACTAGATATAAGCGGAGATGGAGAGAAAGTAATTAAACAATCACCAGAGGCTGGAGCTAAAGTAAAAGAAGGCTCGAAAATTAGAATTTACTTAGGGAATTAAAGGTAACATAGTGCGTTTTATGGTACAATTGGTGGAAGTGAGTTCTTTATAGAAGAGTTACTTAATTCGAGACAGTAAGTGTCTCATTCATAAATAGGTCTATTTATTAGACGATAGTAGCACGTACCTCCTATTTTAAATAATTAGGAGGTAACGTGTTGCTTACTAAAAAAGAGATAAATAAACAATGTAGAGAGGGTTTAGTGAAATGAAGTTGCATACACTTGTATCATGTTTGCATGATTTTCCAGTTGTTCCAAAAGAAAATCCAGAAATTACATCTATTGAAGCTGATTCACGTAAAGTGAAAGAGGGAAGCTTATTTGTATGTATGAAAGGGTATACGGTTGATAGCCATAATTTTGCTAAGCAAGCAGCGGCACAAGGAGCGGCTGCTATTGTTGCGGAAAGACCAATTGATGTTGACGTTCCAGTTGTACTTGTGAAAAATACTTTTCGTTCATTAGCAGTTTTAGCTGATTATTTTTATGGTCAACCAACACACAAGTTACATTTAATTGGAATTACAGGTACAAATGGAAAGACAACAACATCGCATATTATGGATGAGATTATGCGCGCACATGGTCATAAAACAGGGCTAATTGGAACAATTAATATGAAAATCGGTGATGAAACATTTGAGGTGAAAAATACAACACCAGATGCACTAACACTTCAACAGACGTTTTCAAAAATGGTTGAACAAGGTGTAGATAGCACAGTAATGGAAGTTTCGTCTCATGCTTTAGATCTTGGGCGTGTACACGGATGTGACTATGATGTTGCAGTGTTTACGAATTTAACCCAAGATCATTTAGACTATCATAAAACAATGGAAGAATATAAACATGCAAAAGGACTGCTATTTGCACAGCTTGGCAATAGTTATAATCATAATCGTGAAAAGTACGCTGTATTGAATAATGATGATGCTGTAGCAGAGGAGTACATAAGAAGTACGGCGGCAACAGTTGTAACGTATGGTATTGATACAACGAGTGATATTATGGCGAAAGATATCGCTATGATGAGTGGTGGGACTACATTTACGCTTGTAACACCTTATGAAAGTGTAAATGTTACGACGAAACTGATTGGTAAATTTAATGTATATAACGTACTGGCGGCAACAGCTGCAGGACTTGTTTCTGGCGTAAGTGTAGAAACAATCATTACTGTTATAAAGAAACTTGCTGGAGTTCCTGGACGTTTTGAAGTTGTTGATGGTGGACAAAATTATACAGTTATTGTTGATTATGCACATACACCAGATAGCTTAGAAAATGTATTGAAAACAGCGCAACAGTTTGCAAAAGGAGATGTATATTGTATCGTTGGTTGCGGTGGTGATAGAGATCGCACAAAGAGAGCAATAATGGCAAGAGTTGCAAAAAAATATGCAACTCATGCCATTTATACATCAGATAATCCAAGAAGTGAAGATCCGGCGGCTATTTTAGATGATATGGTACATGGTGCAAATGGGAATAATTATGAAGTAATTATTGATAGAAAAGAAGCGATACACCGTGCAATTGCGAAAGCGAAAGCTGAAGATATCATTATTATTGCGGGTAAGGGTCATGAAACGTATCAAATTATTGGTAAAGAAGTTCATCATTTTGATGATCGTGAAGTTGCTAAGGAAGCAATCACGGAACGTTTAAACAACGAAGAGTAACAGCGTGAGAGGAGGACTACATGTGCTTGAGCAAGGTTTATTAGTAACGGCTGGGGTAGCATTCTTAATTTCCGTTGCCCTTTCGCCACTGTTTATTCCATTTTTAAGAAAATTAAAGTTCGGACAGAGTATTCGTGATGAGGGGCCGAAGTCACATCAAAAAAAATCAGGGACACCGACGATGGGTGGTATTGTCATATATGTATCTATGATGGTGACTACCCTTATTATGGCGATTAAGTTTCATCATTTAGGTGCAGAAGTTTCGCTATTATTATTGGTGACATTTGGTTATGGATTAATCGGGTTTTTAGATGACTACATAAAGGTGGTTAAGAAAAGAAATCTTGGTTTAACATCAAAACAAAAATTATTAGGGCAACTTATTATTGCAATTGCGTTCTTTTTAATTGGAAAAGGGCAAGCGTTTCACACATACATTATGATCCCAGGAACGGATGTTAGGTTTGAACTAAGTTGGGCGTATTTTGTTCTTGTATTATTTATGCTTATCGGTGGATCGAATGCAGTTAACTTAACTGACGGTTTAGATGGTTTATTATCAGGAACAGCCGCTATTGCATTTGGAGCGTTTAGTATTATCGCAGTAGCACAAGAACAATTTGGAGTAGCGATATTCTGTATGGCAGTTGTAGGAGCTGTACTTGGATTTTTAGTATTCAACGCGAATCCAGCGAAAGTATTTATGGGAGATACAGGTTCCTTAGCTTTAGGTGGAGCCATCGCAGCTGTGGCAATTTTATTAAAACAAGAATTGCTGCTTGTAATTATTGGTGGAGTATTCGTAATGGAAACTTTATCGGTTATTATTCAAGTTATTTCGTTTAAAACAACAGGAAAACGTGTCTTTAAAATGAGTCCCTTACATCATCATTATGAATTATGTGGTTGGTCAGAGTGGCGCGTCGTTGTAACGTTTTGGTCGGTAGGATTTTTATTAGCTGTGTTAGGAATTTATATCGGGGTGTGGATGTAATTGAAAACTGTAACTGAATTTCAAAATAAAAATATTCTTGTATTAGGCATTGCAAAGAGTGGTTATGCAGCAGCTACGCTGTTACAAAAATTAGGGGCGAATGTTATTGTGAATGACGGCAAGCCTCTAGCAGAAAATACACTTGCTGCAGAATTGCAAGCAAAAGGAATGGACGTTGTATGCGGTGGTCATCCTTTAGAATTATTAGAGAGAAATATTTCTCTCGTTGTAAAAAACCCAGGAATTCCGTATTCTAATCCAATATTAGTTGCTGCGAAAGAAAAGCAAATTTCAATTGTTACGGAAATCGAATTAGCATATCGTATTTCAGAAGCGCCATTTGTTGGGATTACGGGATCTAACGGTAAAACGACGACGACGATGCTTACATTTGAAATGTTGAAAGAAGGACAAAAGCATCCTGTTATCGCAGGGAACATAGGGACTGTAGCTTGTGAAGTAGCACAGGATGCAAAAGAAAATGAAGTTATAGTTACAGAACTTTCATCGTTCCAATTGATGGGAGTAGAATCGTTCCAACCTAAGATTGCTGCGTTTTTAAATTTATTTGAAGCCCATTTAGATTATCATGGGACGAAGAAGGAATATGGTTTAGCAAAAGCAAATATTTTTAAAAACCAAACAGAAAACGATTATAGTGTAATGAATGCAGATGATGCGGATGTGATGGCTTTATCTGCCGATACTAAAGGTCGAAAAATATTATTTTCGACAACGAAAGAGATTGAAGATGGTGCGTATATAAAAGATAACGCTCTTTATTTTAAAGGTGAAAAAGTTGTTGAAGTACGTGATATCGTTTTACCTGGTCAGCATAATTTAGAAAATATTTTAGCTGCGATGAGTATTGCGAAGTTGTTAGGTGTTTCTAACGAAGCGATTACGGCAGTGTTAAATCGTTTTACAGGGGTAAAACATCGTTTAGAATATGTAACAACTATTAATAACCGTAAGTTTTATAATGACTCAAAAGCAACGAATATGCTAGCAACTGAAAAAGCTTTATCTGCGTTTACACAGTCGATTGTGTTACTGGCAGGCGGGCTTGATCGTGGAAATGAATTTGATGATCTAATTCCGTATTTCAAAAATGTAAAAGCAATTGTAACATTTGGACAAACAGCACGGAAATTAGTAAGAGCGGCAGAAAAAGCGGGATTAGATATAATTGAAAGTGTCGATACTTTAGATGAAGCAGTGGTGAAAGCTTATGCTCATTCTACAGATGGCGATGTAATTCTTCTTTCACCAGCATGTGCAAGCTGGGATCAATTTAAAACATTTGAAGAAAGAGGAGACATTTTTATACAAGCTGTGAATAAACTTATATAAAGTAAAACAAAACATCAGTAGGCTAACACCTACTGATGTTTTGTTACATAGGGCAAAGGTTTCTGTCCAAAGAGGTGGTGCTCATGGGTAATGAAGAAAACGCCTGATTTTATTCTCATCATTGTTACACTTGCGTTGTTGACAATCGGAATGATTATGGTTTATAGTGCGAGTGCGGTTTGGGCATCTTATAAAATGGGAGACTCATTCTTTTTTGCAAAAAGACAATTGCTGTTTGCAGGTCTTGGGGTAGTGGCTATGTTTTTTATCATGAAAATTGATTATTGGGTGTGGCGTACGTATTCAAAAGTAATTTTGCTAGTTTGCTTTATTCTTTTGATTCTCGTTCTTATTCCTGGAGTAGGTCTCGTTCGTGGTGGTGCGCGAAGTTGGATTGGAATCGGAGCATTTTCTATTCAACCGTCAGAGTTTATGAAGTTTGCGATGATTATTTTTTTAGCAAAATTTTTAGCGGAACGACAAAAATTAATTACATCTTTTAAACGTGGTTTACTACCAGCTCTTAGTTTTGTGTTTCTTGCTTTTGGAATGATTATGTTACAGCCAGACCTTGGCACAGGAACGGTAATGGTTGGGACATGTATCATGATGATATTTATCTCAGGAGCAAGGGTCCTTCACTTTGCAATGTTTGGTTTGCTTGGTGTAGCAGGATTTGTAGGGTTAATTGCATCAGCACCGTATCGAATGAAACGCATTACATCATACTTAGATCCGTGGTCGGATCCGCTTGGAAGTGGATTTCAAATTATCCAATCGTTACTCGCAATTGGACCTGGTGGATTATTCGGGCTTGGACTTGGGCAAAGTAGACAAAAGTTTCTTTATTTACCTGAACCACAAACAGACTTTATATTTGCAATCTTATCCGAGGAATTAGGTTTTATTGGTGGTTCATTTGTGTTATTATTATTTAGTCTATTATTATGGCGCGGTGTTCGTATAGCATTAGGAGCGCCAGATTTATATGGTACGTTTTTAGCAGTAGGTATTGTGGCGATGATTGCGATTCAAGTAATGATTAATGTTGGTGTTGTAACAGGACTGATGCCTGTTACGGGTATTACTTTGCCGTTTTTAAGTTATGGTGGATCAAGTTTGACATTAATGTTAATGGCAGTAGGTGTATTACTAAATATAAGTCGCCATTCTCGCTACTAAACCCTGTTTATAAGACAGGGTTTTTCGTATGTGTGTGAAAATACAATATGTATATAGAAATAAATATGATTGAAATAAGAAAAGAGAAGCGGAGGAGTTAGTAGTGCGTGTATTAGTAAGTGGTGGGGGCACTGGAGGTCATATTTATCCGGCTCTTGCTTTAATTAGAGAAATAAAAAAGTTAAATCCGGAAGCAAGATTTTTATATATTGGTACGGAAAATGGATTAGAGAGTACAATTGTTCCAAAAGCAGGTATACCGTTTCAATCTATTGTTATAAGTGGATTTAAACGAAAAATATCGTTAGATAATGTGAAAACAGTTATGCGTTTTCTAAAGGGTGTACAAGATAGTAAACGATATATTCGTCGTTTTAATCCGGATATTGTAATTGGAACGGGTGGATATGTATGTGGACCTGTTGTGTATGCGGCAACAAAATTAGGTATTCCAACTATTGTACATGAACAAAATAGTGTACCAGGTGTAACGAATAAATTTTTAAGTCGATATGTTGATAAAGTTGCTGTTTGTTTTGAAGAAGCTGCAGAACATTTTCCGCAGTCGAAAGTCGTAATGACAGGCAATCCACGAGCATCAGAGGTAATGGATCAAAAGGGAATGAAAGGAAAACGCTCGGTTGGGCTATCTCTTCCTAAAAAGTCCGTACTTATTTTTGGGGGGAGCCGTGGAGCTAGACCGATTAACGATGCTTTTGTAGAAGCGATTGAACAGTTTGGGAACAAAAGTTATGAAATATTGTACGTAACAGGTGAAGTACATTATGACAAAGTGATGGAAGCCGTGAAGCAAAAAGGGAATCCGAATAATGTTATTATTAAACCGTTCATTCATAATATGCCAGAGGTACTAACTGGCGTAGACCTTGTTGTTTCAAGAGCGGGAGCAACAACACTTGCAGAATTAACGGCGTTAGGTAAGCCAAGTGTGTTAATTCCGAGTCCATACGTAACAAATAACCATCAGGAAAAGAATGCACGTTCAGTTGTTGATAAAGGAGCGGCAAAAATGTTACTTGAAAAAGATCTAACAGCTGAAACGCTTATTCGTGATATTGATGAGATTGTATTAGATGCACAAACGTTACAAAATATGAAGCTAGCTGCTAAGAAACTAGGTATTCCAGATGCAGCAAATAAGCTGTATGAAGTAATGAATAAGCTTGTGAAAAATAACGTTAGGTGAACGCCCTGCATAGTACTGTAATAAGGAGACTTAATATGGGGGAGATTGTCTATGGAACAATTAGTAAATGAGCTTATAGAAGCAAATGTTGGTCGCGTGTTAGTTAACGAGCCGTTAGCACGTTATACAACTATGAAAATAGGTGGACCAGCTGATATTTTAATTGTGCCAAAGCATGTTGCCAGTATTGAGAAAACGTTACAGTTAGTAAAGAAATACAAAACAAAGTGGACTGTAATTGGTCGTGGTTCAAACCTTCTTATATCTGATCAAGGTATAGAAGGTGTCGTTATTCGTTTAGGAGAAGGATTAGACCACTTAGAGGTCGAAAAACATAGGGTAAGGGTTGGTAGTGGGTATCCCCTTATTAAATTGTCAACTTTACTTAGTCGCCAAGGGTTAGCTGGACTGGAATTTGCAAGTGGTATTCCAGGAAGTGTCGGTGGTGCAGTATATATGAATGCAGGTGCGCACAAATCAGATATATCAAATATATTATCGAAGGCTCTTATTCTGTTTGAAAACGGAACAATTGACTGGTTAACGAATAGAGAAATGGAGTTTTCGTATCGTACATCTGTATTGCAAACGAAACGTCCTGGTATAGTTTTGGAAGTGGAGTTTCAATTGCAGGTAGGAGAGCGTGAGAAAATCGTAAGAAACATGCAAAAGAATAAAGATTACCGCCGCGAAACACAACCATGGAATCATCCTTGTGCAGGAAGTGTATTTCGGAATCCAATCCCATATTTTGCAGGGGATTTAGTAGAAAAAGCAGGGCTTCGTGGTTATAAAATAGGCGGAGCTCAAATTTCTAAAATGCATGGGAATTTTATTATTAATACTGGAGGAGCTTCAGCGCAAGATGTAATAGACTTGATTGCATTAATAAAGCATACAATTAGGGATACATTTGGTGTAGAAATGCACACCGAAGTGGAAATTATCGGAAGATAACAGTTATTTGTTCCGCTCATTATCATTTATGTTATAATAAGAGGATAAGAACGGCATGAGGAACATGCCGTTCTTTATGTTACATAGGGGGATCGTACATGAAAAATAGTAAAGTGATTAAACTACAAGATCGTGTACCAAAATTAAAAAATCAAAAGAAAAAAAACAAAAAAAAAGTTAATCATCGGTTGATTTTGTACATATCCATTTTATTTTTATTAGTACTCTTTTTAATTTATTTTCGGTCTCCGCTTAGTAATATAAAAAAGATAAGTGTGTATGGAAATCATTATATGACAGATGAACAAGTAATGAAGGAATCGGGTGTGACATATGATACAAGTTATTTCCGAGTGACAGCACATAAAGCAGAAGAAAACTTAACGAAACGAAAAGAAATTAAAGCAGTAAATGTAAAAAAGCGTTTTCCAAACAAAATTGATGTTCATATTGAAGAATATGTAACGATTGGTTATATAAACAAAGATGGAAAATTACAACCGTTATTAGAAAATGGGAAAACACTTGATGTACTCCCGAATGGAAAACTTCCTGTTGCAGCACCAATTTTTGAACCTTTTAAAGAGGAGAAAATGAAAGAGTTAATTGCTGAACTAGAAAAATTAACGCCGACTATTTTAAGGTCTATTTCTGAGATTCGTTATTCACCGACGAATGCGAATGAAGACCATCTTACTTTATATATGAATGAAGGGTATGAAGTGAGCACTACGATTCAAAAGTTTGCAAAGCGTATGGAAGCTTATCCACTTATCCTAAAAACAATTGAGCCAGGTAAGAAGGTGTTAATCGACTTAGAAGTAGGCGCATATACGAAAGAGTTAGGTGTAGAAGAAAAAAAAGAATAGAACGGTAGTTTGCACGGCATTATTACAGAAAAAAGAGAAACAGATGTTCTGCTATATGCGTACAAATTCACGAGAATGGTTCATTTGATGGAAAATATGTAAAAATTCTTAGATTCATACTAGGATTGGTACAAGTTTCACTTTTCTATGAGTACATCTTAGTGTAGACTTATACTTGGCGGTAATCTTTATGCTTGAAATAAAATTATTTCAAGAGAAGCAGTTATTCACAGATTACTGCGATATTCTTAAATGAATGTTAAATAAAAATAAGAAAAATATAGGGTTAAAAAAGGGAAACGTATAAAGACGTTGAATATTTTTCTTATAAATAGTAAAGTTGCGATTGTTGTTCCATATATTGAGGTGTATGGTATAAATAAAGAAGGAGGTGCCAAAGAATGAACAGCAATGAAATATATGTTAGTCTTGACATCGGTACATCCAATGTTAAAGTCATCATTGGTGAAATGGTTAATGACAGCTTAAACATTATTGGTGTTGGAAATGTTAAATCAAATGGTTTAAAGAAGGGATCGATAGTTGATATAGATGAGACTGTTCGATCAATTAAAAAAGCAATTGAACAAGCTGAGCGCATGGTGGGAATCCACATTGAGCAAGTTGTAGTAGGTGTCAATGCAAACCAGGTACAGCTACTTCCCTGTCATGGAGTGGTCGCTGTTTCAAATGAAGATCGTGAAATCGGGAATGAAGATGTCTTACGCGTTCTAGATGCAGCACAAGTTGTGTCAATTGCTCCTGAACGTGAGTTTATTGATGTGGTACCTCGACAGTTCATTGTAGACGGTCTTGACGAGATTAACGATCCACGTGGGATGATCGGTGTAAGATTAGAAATGGAAGGGACACTTATTACAGGCTCGAGAACTTTACTACATAACTTACTTCGTTGTGTAGAAAAAGCAGGTCTTGAAATTGTTGATATTTGTCTTCAACCTTTAGCGGCTGCGACAGTTGCTTTATCTTCAGATGAAAAAAATAGAGGAGTAGCCCTTGTCGATATTGGGGGAGGCTCTACGACTTTATCTATTTTTAAAGATGGAGAGTTACAAGCGACGAGCGTCTTGCCATTAGGTGGAGACCATATAACGAAGGATATTGCGATTGGGTTGAAAACTTCAACAGAAAATGCAGATCAAATTAAGTTAAAATATGGACATGCTTTTTATGATACAGCATCTGAAGAAGAAATGTTTACGGTTCCTATTATGGGAAGTGATCAAACAGAACAGTATTCACAATTGGAATTATCAGATATTATCGAGGCTCGGGTAGAGGAAATTTTAATGTTTGTTCAAGAAGAAGTACGTAAGTTAGGAATAAAACAAGTTGCTTCTGGCTATGTACTAACGGGTGGAATTGCTTCTATGCCAGGTGTTCTTGATCTTGCATATGATATTTTACATGAAAATGTTCGTATAGCAGCTCCTGATTATATCGGTGTGCGTGAGCCCCAATATACAATTGGAGTTGGGTTAATTAAACACTCTTATCAAAAAGCTAAATTACGTGGGAAAAACGTGCAGGAAAAGCAGGAGCATTTTGAACCAGTCCCTGCACCAATGCCGGTACAACAACAACCTGCAAAACAAAAAACTCGTAATCAAAACAATAATAATCAAAATGATGACCGTATGATGTCAAAAGTAAAACGTGTATTCCGTTATTTATGGGATTAAAATTGGACACGAAAAATGAGGTTCTAGGGGGATTTCGACATGTTAGAGTTTGATACTACTCAAGATCAATTAGCGAATATAAAAGTTATTGGTGTCGGCGGTGGCGGAAACAATGCTGTAAACCGTATGATTGAACACGGTGTGCAAGGTGTAGACTTTATCGCTGTGAATACTGATGCACAAGCATTAAATCTATCAAAAGCTGAAACGAAAATGCAAATTGGTGGAAAATTAACGCGTGGACTTGGTGCAGGCGCAAACCCTGAAGTAGGGAAAAAAGCTGCAGAAGAAAGCAAAGAACAAATTCAAGAAGCACTTCGTGGTGCAGATATGGTCTTCGTAACTGCTGGTATGGGTGGCGGAACTGGAACTGGTGCGGCTCCAGTTGTTGCTCAAGTTGCAAAAGAATTAGGTGCGTTAACAGTTGGTGTTGTAACGCGTCCATTTACATTTGAAGGACGTAAGCGTGCAACGCAAGCGGCATCTGGTATTGCGGCATTTAAAGAAAATGTAGATACACTTATTGTAATTCCAAACGATCGCTTATTAGAGATTGTTGATAAAAATACGCCGATGTTAGAAGCGTTCCGTGAAGCAGATAACGTATTACGTCAAGGTGTTCAAGGTATTTCGGATTTAATTGCAACACCAGGTTTAATTAACTTAGACTTTGCAGACGTAAAAACAATTATGTCTAATAGAGGTTCTGCTTTAATGGGTATCGGTTCTGGTAACGGAGAAAATCGTGCTGCTGAAGCTGCGAAAAAAGCAATTTCTAGCCCATTGTTAGAAACATCTATTGATGGAGCTCAAGGTGTTATTATGAACATTACGGGTGGAGCTAACTTAAGCTTATACGAAGTACAAGAAGCAGCAGACATTGTAGCTTCGGCTTCAGATCCAGAAGTAAATATGATCTTCGGTTCTGTTATTAATGAAGGATTAAAAGATGATATCGTTGTAACTGTAATTGCAACCGGTTTTGATGATACAATTGCAACCCAACCCCCAAAACCAATTATTCGTACGAATGTGAATCATACACAACAACAGCAACAACCAGTAGCTCAACCTTCAAAACAACGTGAAGTAAAGCGTGAAATGAAGCGTGAAGAGTCGGTTGTACATGATCGTCGTTCAGATTCAGATGATATCGATATTCCAGCATTTTTACGTAACCGTCGTAGACGATAGAAGAGAAGGAGCTTGTATGCTCCTTTTTTGTTTTTTAAATGACAGTTTGTCAAT
>NUMR01000067.1 GCA_002578045.1 Bacillus cereus | reverse complement strand
ACACTTAAAAAGTTACTGCTAATATGTAGGATTCGTTGTATCCGAATTTACGCCCTCGGAGTGTTATACCAAACAAAAGTAGCTTTGGCAAAATTGGACACGTAGAACAGGGAAATAAACATGATTTATAGATTTTTATAAGTTTATGGCAACGGCGATTATATGAAAGAAAAACAAGTATTTTATGTTAACGGATTTCTCGGGATTATCGGGATTCTTATTTTAGCCGCTATCGGTGTATTTTGTCTTGTACAAGAAATGTTTGTAATAGCTATTTTAGCTCTCATAATAGTATCAATCTTAGCTACAGGTATCGGTATCGTTCAACCAAACCAAGCGAAAGTCATTACGTTTTTCGGTAATTATTTAGGGACAATTCGTCAAAATGGTTTATTTTTAACAATTCCATTTGCATTCCGCCAAACGGTCTCTTTACGTGTTGAAAACTTTAACAGTAAGAAGTTAAAAGTAAATGATGTTGATGGAAATCCAATTGAAATTGCAGCTGTTATTGTATATAAGGTAGTTGATTCTGCAAAAGCAATGTTCGGTGTTGAACATTATGATCGATTTGTAGAAATTCAAAGTGAAACGGCAATCCGCCATGTCGCAACAAAATATCCTTATGACAATTTCCAAGATGCTAATTGCGTTACGTTACGCGGAAATACGGAAGAGATCTCTGAGGAATTAAAACGTGAGTTAGAAGCACGCCTAGAAATTGCTGGCGTAGAAGTATTAGAAACTCGTTTAACGCATTTAGCTTACGCAACAGAAATTGCCCATGCAATGTTACAACGTCAACAAGCAAAAGCTGTATTAGCTGCTAGAAAAGAGATTGTTGAAGGTGCTGTGAAGATGGCTAAAGATTCAATCCATATGTTAGATGAAGAAGGCGTACTTGAATTAGATGACGAGCGTAAAGCAAATATGGTGAACAATTTATTAGTTGCCATCGTCTCAGATAAAGGTGCGCAACCAGTTATTAATACAGGAAGCCTATACTAAAAGGTTGTAAGTAATTATGGCTAAAAAGAAAAGCTTTCCATTACGTATTGATCCTGAATTACACGCAGTCATCGAAAAATGGGCGAATGATGAGTTTCGTAGCGTCAATGCACACATCGAGTATTTACTTCGAGAAATGGCAAAGCAAAAAGGAAAATTGAAAAAAGATAAAGATGTATAAAAATCCCGCTGAGAAATCAGCGGGATTTTTATACATTAGCTTCTCGTCATCTCATGCCCAATTGCGCGATACCCTATATCACTTCGATAAAATAGGCCATCACTCTCAATTTTACCAATTTCTTTATATACTTTATCTTTCGCCTCTTGTAAATTCTTTGCCTTGCAAGCAACAAATAATACACGACCACCGTTTGTTACAAAGTCACCCTGTTTCATCGCTGTACCCGCATGAAAAATAATTACATCTTGCAACGCGTCTAATCCATTAATAATTTCATCTTTTTTATATGCTTCTGGATATCCTTTAGAAGCGAGTACGACACCAATCACTGCTTCTTCTGACCATTGTAACGCTAGTTCACTTCCATCTAATACAGCGTTACATACATCCACTAAATCATTTTCTAAGCGCGGTAATACAACTTCCGTTTCAGGATCACCAAAGCGTGCATTAAATTCAATTACCTTTGGACCATCCTTTGTTAAAATAAGTCCTGCATATAAAAC
The DNA here is from genome assembly GCA_002578045.1 of Bacillus cereus. GTDB lineage: Bacteria > Bacillota > Bacilli > Bacillales > Bacillaceae_G > Bacillus_A > Bacillus_A cereus_AK. The sequence goes on along the minus strand of NUMR01000067.1, from coordinate 13,312 downwards.
CCCTGTAAACGAACGATTTTCTTGAATCATCGCTTTAGCAGTTGGATGCAATACTGTTTCAATCGCTTCTTGAACTGCTAATTCTGGAATTTGTGGTACTGGAGAATATGCACCCATTCCGCCTGTATTTGGACCTTTATCGCCATCAAAAGCTCGTTTATGGTCTTGAGCAATTACCATTGGATGTACAGTTGTTCCATTTACAAATGCCATTAATGAAAATTCTTGTCCGTCTAAAAACTCTTCAATAACGACCTTCTTACTTGCTTCGCCGAATTTCACATCTTGCAGCATTTCTTTCACAGCTTGTAATGCCTCTTCAAGTGTCATTGCTACTGTTACACCTTTACCAGCAGCCAATCCATCTGCTTTAATAACAATTGGCGCACCAACTTTTTGAATATACTTTACTGCCTCTTCATAATCTGTAAAAGTCTCATATGCCGCAGTTGGTATATTATATTTTTTCATCAATTCTTTCGTAAAAGCTTTACTACCTTCAATAACAGCAGCCGCTTTATTCGGACCAAATACACGAAGTCCCTCTTCTTTAAAACGATCAACAATTCCATTCATAAGCGGAATTTCTGGTCCAACAAATGTTAATTCAACATTATTTTCTTTGGCAAATAAAACTAATGCATCAAAATTATTTTCATCAATATCAACTGGTGTTGCGACATCTCGCATACCTTCATTACCTGGTGCCACATACACCTTTTTCACTTTTGCAGATTGTGCAAACTTCCAAGCTAAAGCATGCTCACGCCCACCACGGCCAATTACTAAAACATTCATATTTCATCCCCCAATATTTAAATAAGTACAAACTAGAAGCTATGCTCCTAGTTTGTTTTTCATATTAATAAAAGTTTAAAAGGGAGGATCAAGAGAACCGAGCAGGTCTAGGCGCATTTGCCAAGAGGACACGGAGTGTAGCGCTCCTACATGAGTACCGAACTGGTATTGCAACGACGACATGCGACAGTTATCTTGACCGGACTTTTTAAACATCCTCTATTAATGTTTGAAATGACGTACGCCAGTGAACACCATCGTAATTCCATACTCATCTGCTTTCTTAATAGAATCTTCATCACGAATTGATCCGCCTGGTTGGATGATTGCTGTAATACCAGCTTTTGCTGCTTCTTCTACTGTATCTGGCATTGGGAAGAAAGCATCAGATGCAAGTGCGCTACCTGGTGCTTTTTCACCAGCTTGAGTAATTGCAATTTTTGCAGAACCTACACGGTTCATCTGTCCAGCACCTACACCAATTGTCATGTTATCTTTTGCTAAAACAATTGCGTTTGATTTCACATGTTTTACAACTTTCCAAGCTAGTTTTAAATCTTTCCACTCTTGCTCTGATGGTTCGCGCTTCGTCGGAATTGAAATTGTACTTTCATCTAATGATAACGTATCTTCCTCTTGAACAAGAAGTCCACCTTGTACAGAAGTTAGTTTTTTACTTGCACTTGTTGCTTTTTCAATATTTACAGTTAGTAAGCGTAAGTTCTTCTTACTTTGCAGCACTTCTAAAGCTTCTTGTGAGAAAGAAGGTGCGATAATGATTTCTAAAAAAATCTCGTGTAACTTTTCTGCTGTAGCTTTATCAATTTCACGATTTGCTGCAATAATACCACCGAAAATTGATACTGGATCTGCTTCATAAGCGCGTGTATATGCTCCGTGAATATCAGTTCCCACTCCAACACCACATGGATTCATATGTTTTACCGCTACTACTGCTGGTTCTGTAAATTCTTTTACAATGCTAAGCGCTGCGTCTGCATCATTAATGTTGTTATAAGATAATTCTTTACCATGCAATTGTTCTGCATATGCAACAGAAGAAGTTACAGCAAATGGTGCTTTATAGAAAGTTGCCTTTTGATGCGGGTTCTCTCCATAACGTAAAGCTTGCTTTTTCTCAAATGTCACAGTTAATGTTTCTGGGCTTTCTTCACCCATTTGTTCTGTTAAGTAGTTAGAAATTAACGCATCATATGCCGCTGTATGACGGAATACTTTCGCTGCTAATTTACGTTTCGTTTCATCCTTTACTTCGCCGTTCTCTTTCAGTTCTGCTAATACAACATCATAATCTACTGGATCTACAATTACAGATACAAACTTATGATTTTTCGCCGCAGAACGAATCATAGTCGGACCACCGATATCAATATTTTCAATTGCATCAGCAAATGTTACATCAGGCTTAGCGATTGTTTCTTTAAATGGATATAAATTTACAACAACAAAATCAATTGCTTGAATACCTAATTCGTTCATTTGTGCTACATGTGTTTCATTATCACGAACTGCTAGTAGACCGCCATGAATATTTGGATGTAAAGTTTTTACACGGCCATCCATAATCTCTGGGAAACCTGTTACTTCAGAAATCCCAATTACTTGTAAGCCATTCTCTTCTAGTAATTTTTTCGTACCACCTGTTGAAATAACTTCAATCCCTTGTTCAAGTAAGCCTTTAACAAATTCTACTACTCCTGTTTTATCTGAAACACTCACTAATGCACGCTTTTTCATTTCTTCTGCACCCCTATTTAACTTTCATAGATTGAATAATATTGTTTACCGTATTTGCATACAACTGATGTTCAACTTGTTGAATCTTCTTTTGTAAGCTTTCTCTCGTATCCTTTTCGGAAACAACTACCGCTTCTTGGGCAATAATCGGGCCTGTGTCCATCCCTGCATCTACGTAATGAATTGTTACCCCAGTCACTTTCACACCTGCTTCTAATGCTTGACCGACAGCATCCTTACCTGGAAAACTTGGTAGTAACGATGGATGGATATTAATAATCTTCCCGCCATACGCTTCTAGTAAGGTCGGCCCAATTAAGCGCATATATCCAGCTAAAATAACATAATCAATTTCATATTCTTCTAGCTTCTTTAATATTTCTTTCTCGAATGCTTCTTTTGACTCATACGCTTTTGCTGAAAAAGAAAAACATGGAATATGATAATAATGTGCCCGCCCAATTACGCGTGCCTCTGGTTTATCACATACTAATAAACTAATATCTGCGTCCAATCTTTTCTCTTCTACCGCATTAACGAGAGATTGAAAGTTAGATCCGCTTCCTGAAGCAAAAACTGCTAATCTACTCATCGTTCTATGCCCCCGTTAAAGGTAACACCAGCCCCTTGTACAGTACGTCCAATAATATGAGCCTTCTCCCCTTGTTCCTCAAGGAGACAAATTACATCTTTTGCATCTTCTTCGTTGACCGCTACTACCATACCAATACCCATGTTAAAAATATTGAACATCTCTTTCTCTTCTAGTTCCCCAACCTCTTGAAGTAAATTGAAAATCGGCTGAATTTCCCAAGACCCTAGTTCAATTTCCGCACCAATTCCTTCTGGCAACATACGTGGAATATTTTCAATAAACCCACCACCTGTAATATGTGCCATACCGTATACTTCATGTTTCTTCAATAGTTCTAAAATAGGTTTGACATAAATTTTCGTTGGTTTTAATAATTCCTCACCAAGAGGTAGTTCTAAACGTCCATAAATATGGTCTAAAGATAACTGTCTATCTTCTAGTAACACTTTTCGTACTAAAGAATAACCGTTACTATGAATACCACTAGATGCCAAGCCAATTAACAAATGACCAGCTTCAATCTTTTCACCTGTTACAATTTCCTTTTTATCAACAATCCCAACTGTAAAACCTGCTAAATCGTATTCTTCTGTATAATACATTCCTGGCATTTCAGCTGTTTCTCCACCAATTAATGCACAACCAGCTTGGCGACAGCCCTCTGATATACCTTTAACGATGTTTTCAATTTTACTAGGTTCAGCTTTACCACAAGCAATATAATCAAGGAAGAAAAGCGGCTCTGCCCCTTGGACAACAATATCATTTACACACATTGCTACTGCATCAATACCAATTGTGTCATGTTTATCTGCCATAAAAGCGAGCATCAATTTTGTTCCCACGCCATCTGTTCCAGATACTAATACAGGTTCTTCTAATGCAAATTTTGATAGATCAAACATACCTCCAAAACCGCCTAAACCGCCTAGTACTTCTTTTCTCATAGTTGTTTGTACGTGTTTTTTCATGCGAGATACCGCTTCATATCCAGCTTCAATATCTACTCCTGCTTGCTTATATGCATTCGCCATCGTTATTTACACCTCGTCTTTTAATTTCTCCCCATCCAGGGCGAACCATTTTAAGAAAGAAGCTAGCTTCTACATCAAATAATGTAGAAGCTTGTTTCTTCTTATTTCATACTTTCTAAAAGCTCTTGCTCATAATCATAAAGAGCTGTTGGATAGTCCCCATTAAAGTAAGCCATACATAGGCCGCCATATTTCCCTTCATATGGACGCCCAATTGCATCTACTAATCCATCTTCACTTAAAAATGTTAAAGAATCTGCACCGATCATTTCACGGATTTCTTCTACTGTATGATTTGCTGCAATTAATTCTTTTCTCGTTTGAATATCAATGCCATAGAAGCATGGATACTTAAGAGGTGGCGAAGCAATTCTTACGTGAACTTCTGTCGCTCCAGCCTCACGAAGCATACGAACAATTCGCTTACTCGTCGTTCCTCTTACAATAGAGTCGTCAATCATAACAACTCGTTTCCCTTCCACTACACCTCTTACTGCGGAAAGCTTCATCTTAACTCCTTGCTCACGCAGTTCTTGAGAAGGCTGAATAAACGTACGTCCAACGTAACGATTTTTAATTAATCCTAACTCATACGGAATACCTGTCGCCTCAGCATAACCGATAGCTGCTGAAATACTAGAGTCTGGTACACCAGTAACAACATCCGCTTCAATAGAAGCTTCCGCTGCTAAACGTTTCCCCATATTTTTACGTGCTGCATGAACGTTAACACCAGCAATATTAGAATCTGGGCGTGCAAAGTAAATGTACTCCATACTACAAATTGCATGTTCTACATCGTTTGTGAAACGGTCTACGTGAATTCCTTCATCATTAATGATAAGTAATTCACCAGGTTCTACATCACGAATGTATGTTGCACCTACTACATCAAAAGCGCATGTTTCTGATGCTACAACGTAGGCATCACCCATCTTTCCGATTGATAGAGGACGGAATCCATTCGGATCTAGCGCAACAATCATTTCATTTCCAGTTAGTAAAAGATATGCGAACGCACCTTTCACTTTATTTAGAGCTTCTTTTACACTTTCAATTAAAGAATCTTTCGTACTACGTTTAATAAGATGTAAAAGTACTTCTGTATCTGAACTAGTTTGAAAAATACTTCCCTCTGCCTCTAATTCACGGCGAAGCATTTTTGCATTAATTAAATTTCCGTTATGAGCTAGCGCCATACTATGATCGGAAAAACGGAACAATAATGGTTGAACGTTAGCAACTTCACTTCCACCAGCCGTCGCATATCGTACGTGTCCGATTGCAGATTTTCCGCCTAACCCTTCTAGCTCACCTCTTGAAAACACTTCTGATATTAAACCTAACCCCTTGTGACCAACGATTTTCTCACCATTATTTACGACGATGCCTGCGCCTTCTTGCCCACGGTGCTGCAAACTATGCAATCCGTAGTACGCAACTTGTGCTGCATTCTCATGCCCCCAAATTCCGAAAACGCCACATTCTTCGTTTAACCCCTTTATTTCAGCAAGCATGGGATTGCCCCTTTCCAAGCCTTTCTCATTTCATCTACATTTGCTGTAAGTAATACTTCATTTTCTTCATTATGAATTGTTACTTCATTTGTACTCGTTACTTCTCCAACTTGGATTGCTTCTACCGCTTTCTCGAATGCTTCTTTATTTTCACGTTTTACAGTTATCACAAAGCGAGACTGTGATTCAGCGAATAATGCCGCTGTTGCTTCTCCATCTAATTTCACAATAGCACCTAAGCCGTTTGCACCAATTGCACTTTCTGAAATCGCAACTGCTAAACCACCTTCAGCAACATCATGTGCGGATTGAACAAGGCCAGCTTGAATTGCTTCTAATACTTGTTTTTGACGTTTTAATTCTACATCTAGGTCGATACTTGGTGATTGACCGAAAATTTTGCCGTGAATCATTTTCTGTAATTCACTGCCACCAAACTCCGCTTTTGTCTCTCCGATTACATAAATTAAATCGCCAACTTGCTTAAACTCTTGTGTTGTTACATGTTTTAAATTATGAACAAGACCGACCATCCCGACAGTCGGTGTTGGATATACAGCTTCACCACTACGCTCGTTATACATCGAAACGTTTCCGCCGATAACTGGCGTTTGTAATATGCGACAAACTTCACTCATACCATCTACTGATTTCTCAATTTGCCAGAAGATCTCTGGTTTTTCTGGGTTACCGAAGTTTAAGCAATCTGTAATTGCAAGTGGCTCTCCGCCAGAACATACGATATTACGCGCTGCCTCTGCTACTGCAATTTTACCGCCCATTTCTGGATCTAAATAAATGTAGCGAGAGTTGCAATCCGTCGTCATTGCTAATCCTTTTTCTGTACCACGTACACGTACAACTGCTGCATCTGAACCTGGTGTAACGACTGTGCTTGTGCGAACTTGGTAATCGTATTGATCATATACCCACTCTTTACTTGCAATTGTTGGTTGCTGTAGTAGAGCGAATAACGTTTCTTTATAATTTTCTACTTTTGGCGTTTCCATTTTCATTTCTTGGAATTCAGCAAAGTATGCTGCTTCTTTTGATGGCTTATGATAAATTGGTGCCTCTTCTGCTAAAGCATCAGCTGGAACTTCAGCTACCATTTCACCTTTATGGAATAAACGAAGCATTTTATCCTCCGTTACTTTCCCCATCGTAACCGCTGCAAGACCATACTTTTCAAATAAATCTACTATTTCTTGTTCTCTACCTTTTTTCACAACAATTAACATACGCTCTTGTGATTCAGATAGCATCATTTCATATGGTGTCATTCCTGTTTCACGCTGTGGTACATCATCTAAGTACATTTCAATACCCATTCCTGCTTTACTTGCCATTTCTGCAGATGATGATGTTAAACCAGCTGCACCCATATCTTGAATTCCAACAAGTGCATCAGATTGAATCAATTCTAAACACGCTTCAATAAGAAGCTTCTCCATAAACGGATCTCCTACTTGAACTGCTGGACGCTTCGCTTCCGAGCTTTCAGATAGCTCTTCAGATGCAAATGTTGCACCATGAATACCATCACGACCAGTTGATGCTCCTACGTACATTACTGTATTCCCGGCACCGTGCGCTTGCCCTTTTTTAATATCTTCGTGATTAATTAAACCTACGCACATTGCATTTACAAGTGGATTTCCTTCATAACATGAATCAAACTGTACCTCACCGCCAACAGTCGGAATACCGATGCAGTTACCGTATCCTGCAATTCCTGCTACTACTTCTTCAAATAAATATTTCACACGTGGTGATTGTAATTCGCCGAATCGAAGTGAGTTTAATAGCGCTACTGGACGTGCTCCCATAGAGAATACGTCACGGATAATACCACCAACACCTGTTGCTGCCCCTTGATAAGGCTCAATAGCAGAAGGATGGTTATGACTTTCCATTTTAAATACAACGGCTTGGTTATCACCGATATCTACAATTCCAGCGCCTTCCCCAGGCCCTTGTAGGACACGCTCACCTGTCGTTGGGAACTTGCGAAGAACTGGTTTTGAATTTTTATAACTACAATGTTCAGACCACATTACAGAGAATAATCCTGTTTCTGTATAATTTGGCAGGCGGCCTAAAATCTTTTCAACCATGGCAAACTCTTCGTCTGTTAACCCCATTTCCGCATATATACGCTCTTCTTTAATTTGTGTTGGATTTGGTTCAAGCATTAACGACATATGTTTCCCTCCACTGTTTTAAAATAGATTGAAAGACTTTTAACCCTTCGGAACCACCAAGTAATTCATCCACAGCACGCTCAGGATGTGGCATCATACCAAGGACATTTCCTTTTTCATTTACAATACCGGCAATATCTGAAACGCTTCCGTTCGGATTTTCTACGTAACGGAATGCGATTTGATTGTTCTCTTCTAATCTTTTAAGAGTTTCTTCATCACAATAGTAATTCCCCTCACCATGGGCGATTGGAATATGGATTACCTCACCTTTTTCATATTGTGATGTAAACATCGTTTCGCTATTTTCAACACGCAACTGAACAGTGCGACACATAAATTTTAAGTTTTCGTTTCTCATTAATGCTCCTGGTAGTAATCCTGATTCAACAAGAATCTGGAATCCATTACATACACCTAAAATTGGCTTTCCTTGCTCAGCAGCTTTTTGTACTGCTTTCATTGCGTTAGCAAAGCGAGAAATAGCACCACAGCGTAAGTAGTCACCGTAAGAAAATCCGCCTGGTAGTAAAATTGCATCATACTCATCTAAATTCTCTGTATCGTGCCAAACGTAATCTACTTCTTCGCCAAGCTCATCTTTAATTGCATGGAACATATCGACATCACAGTTCGAACCCGGAAATACTATTACGGCAAATTTCACTGTGCGACAACCTCCTCAACTTCATAACGGAAGTCTTCCATTACAACGTTCGCTAATAATTTTTCACACATTTCCTTTACCTTGCTATCTAAGTCAGATACAGATTTATCAATTGTTAGTTCCATATACTTTCCGATTCGAACATCTTGTACTTCTGTGAACGAAAGACTATGAAGTGCCCCTTTTACTGCTGTTCCTTGTGGATCTAATACGCTTTCTCTTAACGTTACATATACCTTAACTTTATACATGTGAAATTCCCCCTAAACGTTTTAAAATCTCTTCATAAGCTTCTGTTAAATTTCCAAGATCGCGACGGAATACGTCTTTATCAAACTTTTCATTGCTCGTTTCATCCCATAAACGGCAAGTATCTGGTGAAATTTCATCCGCTAAAATAATTTCTCCTTCTTCCGTTACACCAAACTCTAATTTAAAATCTACTAATCTTACGCGACAGCTTGCGAAATGATCAATCAACACTTGATTGATTTGTAGAGCCATATCTCGTAATACGCTTACTTGCTCTGGCGACGCAACGTTTAAAACACGAATATGATCTTCCGTTACAAGCGGATCTCCTAAATCATCATCTTTGAAGTAAAATTCTACGATTGGTTCTGCAAGTACAGTTCCCTCTTCCATTCCTAATCGTTTTGAAAGACTTCCTGCAATTACATTTCTTGTGACAACTTCTAAAGGAATAATGCTCACTTTTTTAACAAGTTGTTCTGTTTCAGATAACTTCTCAACGAAATGCGTTTTTATTCCTACTTCTTGTAACTTTCTGAACAATAAAGTTGTAATCTCATTGTTCAAACGACCTTTTCCTGTAATCGTCTCTTTTTTCTCCCCATTGAAAGCAGTCGCACTATCTTTGTACTCTACCCAAACCATATCTGCTAATTCTGTACGATAAATTCTTTTTGCCTTACCTTCATACAGCAATTCTAGCTTTTGCATTTCGCAAGCCCCCTGTAGTTTGAAAAATGTGAATAATATTTTTATACAGAATGGCACAGAATGACCCTATTCTGTGCCATATGAAATTTTACGCTTCATTTAATCCAAGGCGTTCAAAGATTGTATCAACGTGTTGCATATGATGCTCATAATTAAAGCATTCATTAATTTCTTCTTGCGTTAATTTACCCGTAATACGCTCATCAGCTTCTACAAGCTCTTTAAATTGTACTTGTGTTTCCCAAGCTTCCATCGCTTTGGGCTGTACGATATCATAAGCTTCTTCACGTACCATACCTTTGTCGATTAATGTAAGCATTACGCGCTGAGAGTAAATTAAGCCATATGTTCTTGTCATATTACGTTTCATATTCTCTGGGAATACAGTTAAGTTTTTAACAAGATTACCGAAGCGATTTAACATGTAATTTAATGCGATTGTAGCATCTGGTAAAATTACGCGTTCTGCAGAAGAGTGAGAGATATCACGCTCATGCCATAATGGAACATTTTCATAAGCTGTTAACATGTAACCGCGAATTAAGCGTGCCATACCAGTCATGTTTTCAGATCCAATTGGGTTACGCTTATGGGGCATTGCAGAAGATCCCTTTTGACCTTTAGCGAAAGCTTCTTCTACTTCGCGAGTTTCACTCTTTTGTAAACCACGAATTTCAACTGCAATCTTTTCAATAGATGTTGCGATTAATGCAAGTGTTGACATGTAGTGTGCATGACGATCACGTTGTAATGTTTGTGTAGAAATTGGTGCTGCTTCTAATCCTAAGTTTTCACAAACATATTTTTCTACGAATGGATCAATATTTGCATATGTACCAACCGCACCAGATAGTTTACCAACGCGAACTGTATCAGCAGCTTGTTTGAAACGCTCTAAATTACGTTTCATTTCTTCGTACCAAAGACCTAGTTTTAAACCAAATGTTGTTGGCTCTGCATGAACACCGTGCGTTCTTCCCATCATAACTGTGTATTTATGTTCTTTTGCTTTATTAGCTAAAATTGTAATGAAATTCTCTAAATCCTTTAATAAAATTTCATTCGCTTGTTTTAAAATGTAAGATAAAGCCGTATCTACTACATCTGTAGAAGTTAAACCGTAATGAATCCATTTACGCTCTTCACCTAATGCTGGTGTTTCAGATACAGCACGAGTGAATGCAACTACATCATGACGCGTTTCTTTTTCGATTTCATAAATGCGCTCAATATCGAATGATGCACGCTCACGAATTTTTTTCACATCTTCTTTTGGAATATCGCCAAGTTCAGCCCATGCTTCACAAGCTAAAATCTCAACTTCTAACCATGCTTTAAATTTGTTCTCTTCCGTCCAAATTGCACCCATTTCAGGGCGTGTATAACGACTAATCATCTTTTTCCCTCCAACAGTTGTTCTTGATGGTCCCAAATATGCAAACTCTTCGCTTTTTCTAGAGCGACTTCAATATTTTCATTTAAAATATTTACATGCCCCATTTTTCGCTGTGCTTTTGCTTCTTCTTTTCCATACAAGTGTAAATAGCACCCAGTTAATCTATTCACTTGTCTTAGGACCCCTTCTATATGTTCGCCTAAAATGTTTACCATGACAACTGGTTTTAACAAATTTGTTTCTCCAAGAGGTAAATTACAGATTGCTCGAATATGTTGACCAAATTGACTCGTTTCGCATGCATCAAGCGTATAATGTCCTGAATTGTGAGGTCTTGGTGCTAATTCATTAATGTAAATCTCACCATCAGCTGTAGCAAACATCTCTACCGCTAGTGTTCCCACAAGTTCTAATTCATCCGCAAGTACTTTTGCATAAGCAATTGCTTTTTGAGAAAGATCTTCTGTAATGCGAGCCGGCACAATTGATTCATGCAAAATATTATTTACATGAATATTTTCTGCTACTGGAAACACTTTCGTTTCCCCACTTACACTACGAATTACAATAACTGATACTTCTTTTTCAAAAGGTACCCATTTTTCTAGAATGCACTCTGCTTCATTCACAAGCTTTCGTGCCTTCTCAACATCAGCTGCACTACTTAAAACAACTTGCCCTTTCCCATCATATCCACCTGTCGTCGTTTTTAAGACGGAAGGAAATGATAACTCAGCAATCGCTTCAGCAAGTTGATCTTGATTTTGAACCAATCTATACGTTGCTACCGGTAACCCAGCTTTTTCAATTGCATTCTTTTCTGTAAAACGATTTTGCGTTTTATTTAACAACTGACTACCTTGTGGTAAGTAAGCATATTTTTCAAGCCATTGTAAACATCTATAATCAATATTCTCAAATTCATATGTGACAACATCACTTATCTCTGCTAAATGCTGAATTGCTTTTAAATCGTCATATGGTGCAACAATTTCAATGTCAGCAACTTGTGCACATGGTGAATGCTTTGTAGGATCTAAAACAGCAATTTTATATCCCATCTCCTTAGCTGCCAATGCCATCATTCTTCCTAGCTGGCCGCCTCCAATAATGCCGATTGTTTTTCCAGGTAAAATGATTCTTGTCATACTAGCTCACTACCTTCACGCACATTTTTTTCAATTGCTTCTCGTCTCAATTCTAATGCATCATGTATATCATCATGGAATGATCCAAGTATTTGTGCAGCAAGTAATCCAGCATTTGTTGAACCAGCTTTACCAATTGCAACAGTTGCAACTGGAACTCCTCCTGGCATTTGAACGATGGATAATAATGAATCTAATCCGTTTAACGCTTTTGATTGAACAGGCACGCCGATTACAGGAAGATTTGTCTTCGCTGCAACCATTCCTGGTAAATGCGCTGCTCCACCAGCTCCAGCAATAATAACTTTTAATCCACGTTCACGAGCTGTCTCTGCATATTCAAACATATAATCCGGAGTCCGATGAGCGGATACAACCTTTTTCTCATACGGTATATTTAATTCATCTAAAATGTCACAAGCATATTTCATTGTTTCCCAGTCTGACGTGCTTCCCATTATGACTCCAACTAGTGATTTCATATTAGAATCCCCCCGATTCAAATAAAAAAGCCTGAAATAGAACGATTTCTCTTTTACTATGAGAGAAAGCGCTCTACTCAGGCATACGTATCCCTTGTGAATAGAAAAATACCGAGTGACTTTCCCTCATAGTCTAACGAATAACGGTCGTTAGGTAGAGACTTGCAGGCCATATCCCCGCGATTATATGAGGTCTTATATATTATTGTTTCTATGGCTATATTAACAATATTTCATAAACAATGTCAATAAATAATCGAATGTTTTTTTATTAGCAACTGATAACGTTCGTGTTTTAATTATATTCAAACGAAAAATTGCAAGTATATGCAAAAAGGAAAGGAAATAAATATAAATTTCTAGAAATTTATTTTACATATAATTGTTTATACAGCATATCATTCTGTTTTAGTCAAAAAATATATAGGTTGAATTTCTAAGGGGGATAATCATGAAAAAACAAGTGTACTATTATTCCATTTGTATTTTTCTATCGCAGTACTTGCTATAATGATTGAATACTTATTGATACCATCTCATTATTTAAAATATATCTTTGTAATAGAAATAATGCGTCCTATTTTAGAAGCATTCGGAAAATCAGGAACACCAAAAGTCATTGCTATTATTTTAAATAGTCTCTTTTTTTGCTCTTTAGGACTATTAAATTTATGGATTATAACAGTTGGCAAATAAAAATAAAAAACCTAAGTCGAAACGACTTAGGTTTTTGCTTGGCGACGTCCTACT
>NUMR01000066.1 GCA_002578045.1 Bacillus cereus | reverse complement strand
TCAAGTGAATCGTGGAATAATCTCCCAGGAAAGGGCAAAAACCAATGTCTTCGCTAAGATTCGTGGTTCTACTGTTGGAAAAAGGCGAATAAGAATATATCATACATACAATAAGGGAATGCAGTATAGATCAGTTTACAAGCATTCCCTTGCTGTTACTATGTTATGTTTTTAATATAAGTTAATGATTTTTCTAGGTTCTAATAGATTGTACTTATCTTGAAATGTATATAGATTATGTTCATAATATTTTTATAGATGTTTTTTAGTGATCTCAATCATAAGTGATTTAATTGCATTTTATTTTGAGTCTTTTTTAAGTTGAAGTATTACTGTGAAAATAGCGCACATTGCTAATACTGTTTGTGGATCCATTAATAACATCTCCTTTCAAAAAGTTTGTTGTACTCCCAATACAACAAACTTTTTTATTTATGTATTTTTAATAGTTTTAATTATTTTCTTTTGCTATTTCGTTTTCATCTTCGATAATTATTTCTTTGTCTAGTCCGTATTCTACAATAGGGTGTTGATTTAGGTCGTCACCATTCACTATTGTAAGTTGTTCACATAGTTCTATTAAGTAACTTACATTTTTTTTATGTTGAATTTGAATGTCATGTTTTAAACCAATACCAGTTATATTTTCATCTTTGTATTTAAATGGACTTTCAAAAATTACAGCTTCATCAACATCTAATTTGTTGATGATTGAATTAACTCTTCGAGTTATATTGCATAAGTGTCCTGTAATTATCTCTTCACGTTTAGTAATAACTAATAAAATTTGAAAACATTCTTCTTTATTGGCTTTTCCATCTTTAGTTTTCCATTGGAAAATTTGATATGTTTTTACGATTTCCCCATATAAAAATTCATATTCTTCTATTTTAGAGAAGAATACATTAATGTTTTTTTGTATGTCTGAATATTTACTAGTTAATGAATGTTGAAGAATAGAGTGATTATAAGGTATTAAATAAGTTGTATGAGATTTTTTTCCTTTACGTTCTCTGTAAATTAGTTTTTTATCGACTAATGTTTTTATCCAATTGTCTATAGTTCTAGTTTGAGTGTTAAAAAACTCGGCTATTGTTTCGACACTATGCCAGCTATGACCATATTGATTTTTAGCATGAAAAGAAAAATAAAGATATAGACGTAGTGGTCCTGATTCTAATGTGGCAAGATGTTCCTCTTTAAATGTTTTGTATAATGCTACAAATGGTAAATTCATTTTGCTATTCATGGTTCTCCAATTTTCATAATAAGATTTTATATTTATTTCTTTTTGATCTTTTCCTGGGACTTTTACTGTTATTTGAAATCCTTTTCTCAATGTGTTAACCTCCATAGTTATTTTTGATTAAATTCAGTCTAACACGAAAAAATAGTTATAAAAATGCGTTTCGGAGCAAAGTTTTTAATGTTTTTTGTTTTTGAAATGCAGTAAAAACGGTAAGTTATTTCGTGCAAACTATACTAAAACGTTTAACTATACGAGATAACATAGAGCAACCTATAAGACGAAAAACCAGTACGAAAAAAATTTCGTGTTGAAGTAGTTTTTTTTTTTTTTTTATGATCAGCGATTGAAAGATTTGGGTGGAATCTTGATTTAAGAAAAAAGAGAAATTTAAAGGCTCTAAAACAGCTGATAACAAACTATAAGTCCTTAGTGATGTAAAAACATCGGAAAACCTCTTTATGATGCTTAGAATTAAAACTAGGTACCTTAAAAATGATTTGTGTGAGGAATGACCTTTTTAGAGAAGCGGATAACTGATTTAAAAAGAGAGAATAGAGGGTTGAAGAAAGTGGTTTTGTTAAGAAAATGTCGGAACGAGTGAAAGAGATGTATAAGAAGAAGATTCCTGAATTCGCCGGGGTGATTGGTTATGTTAAAGGGAGTATACTGGACAAGATGAATCGCAAGTTTTTAAAATGACATTTTGCTGGTGAGGATGAAGTAAGCGGTACTTAAAAGTTCTTGAATCACAAACAAGAGCATGAAGAACAACCAAAGATCCTAAAGCAAGTACGAAGAAGCCAACAGAAAAATAGGGACCAGGGATTGGAGAGATATCGTGGGAACATTGTTTAATCAACGTCCAAGAATGGAGTATTTTGATACTTACGGAGTTAGGTTTATAGATACAGTTAAGGATTTGGCTAAGAAAAATAATTTGACGATTGAAGAGACTTGTAGAATTTTAGAGCTGACTATGAAAATTAATGATTATGATCGCAAGGATGAACAATTAGCAGATTTTGGAGATCTCATGAAGCAAATGAATGAACAAATTATGGGGCTTGGTGAAGGTTTGAGTGCTATAAGTAAAAGTTTGAGTGATATGAGTGAAAGTATTATGTTAGTATCTTTGGATGATAAAGAGTGATGGTATGTTAGGGGACTCTATGTGAGTTCCCTTTTTCTTTAGATGTGTAGCGTTAGCGGAACTTGTTTTTGTAAAACATAGCGAGGTTTGTAGAGCCTTGTATAATTCTCAGTAAATATGTTGGGAGGATTTAGCGAAGCTTTTGGTTTGTTGTGGAAATGTAGGATAATTTTTGTGTATTGTTATTGTTAGATATATATATATATATTAGGAGGGGTTTTTGTGTTAACTAATTCATTTTTAAGTCGAATTTATTACAGGTTTGATTTTAATCGTTTTTTTGATTTGGATGATTTTTCGATAATAATTCCAGAATCAGATACATATCCACAAGAGTTAACAATAAAGTATTTATTTGATGAGAACTATTATTTTAATACTAGTATTTATAGTTCAACAAAATTTTTCTGTGAGTGTAGTCCTGGGTTAGTTATGAAAACTCAAAAGAAACAAGTGGCTAGTATAGATACTTATGTTTCTGAAATTGGTGAATGGTTAGAACGAATGGAAGATGAATTTAAATCTACACCTTTAGCGAGGAAGGTAGTACGAACTCAATCGCAAGTTGAGGATCTGATAAGTAAGGTGGACGCTTATTTTGAAGAGAATAAGTTGGATTCTGATGAACTGTTTTCACATTCGGAAATGGAGGATATGGAAAATAAGTTAGAAGAATTTAAGGCTTCAATAGAGGAGAAATTAGCTGAACAGATTAAAGAGAAAGAATCTTTAGGCCAAGAAGTTTCTAAATTATTTAAGGAGGTTGATTTCTTAAAGCGTCAAGTACAGACATTAACTAAGAAAAATTGGTTTAAAGCATTTTGTAGTAAAACTGGAAAGCTTATAAGGAATAACCCTGAGACCGCTAAAGCAATTGCGCATACAGCAAAAGAATGTCTTCCGGAATCTATTAAAATGAGTATTCCAGAAGGGGCTACTGAAGTGATGAATACTTTGTTAGAAGAGCAACAAGTGAAATAATTAGTTTTATATTAGAACTATTTAATAGTGTTAGGACCCTTGTTTATGTTTATTATGCAAGGGTCTTATGGTTTTTATTGTTAAAGAAGCAAGGTCGATTATATTACTTGATATATTAGAAACATCTCCACCCATAGAAGGGTGGAGATGTTAATGAAATTCTTTTGTATCAATGGTTAAAGCCACTTTTTCTATTTGTGTTTCTAATATTTTATAACAAAGAAGAAGGGAGATAAATATGTCTAGAGAGCTAGTGAAAATACAATTCCAGTCTGAGGATATAAAAGGAGAAATTGAAGGTTATTCTGATATGCCTTATTGGAATCATGATTTAAAATTGGAAGTTATTTTGAAACTTTTAGGTACGGTTGATCAAAAACAATTTCTTGAAAATCAGAACCATAATCAATTGGATTATTACACTAAAGAAATAATTAAAATGATTGAGGTTAGTTTAGGGTTTGATGGATTATATCAGTTAGTTTATGAAGATGAATGATATGTTAAGAGGACTCTTTAAGAGTTCTCTTTTTGGGGGATTTGTAGAAAAAAAATATATTTATTCATATTTTAAGTTTTTACGATGAAACCCATTTACAAAACGTCATACGAAATGATAATATGTTATCACTAGGTTGTGTGGAGGTATCTTAATGAGTAAAGCTAATTACGTGACTGTTGGTAGGAAGCCTAAAGATGGTAAGAATCCAAAAATTCCAGAGACTTTTAGATTACCAAAGGAAACGTCTGAAAGAATTAAGGGATTAGTTAGTAGTGGGCGTTTTTCTACGAAAGCAGAAATTGCAGAAAAAGCATTTGAATTTTATTTTTCTTATTTAGAAAAAGAAAATAGGAAGTAAATGTGTTTTGAAATGTTTTTTAGTTAGAGGGAAGATTAACGATCAAACAAGTTACCTGTTATTCTAATAAGCAGGTAAAGGTTGAGAATTTCTCTACCTTTTTCAGAAACTCTTTGGACAAGCGCACAAAATTACAACTGTTTGGGGGTTATAGATTTGCTATGAGTGACGTACTAGATTCTAGTTTATTGGATGCAACGATCGATAAATTGAGTATTGTTGCAGATTTTAAAGAAGGTATCAAAAAAGAAGACTTTATAAGAATGGTTACAAATTCAAATATGCCCTATTCATTGCAGGCGAACCGTTCGAAAAATTTTGGTTATGAAGAAGTTTTAAAATGCGACTCTGTTGATTGTGGTTATATTGAGTTGGCGGGAGAATTGAAAAAGGCGTCCGTTGATCTTCCGAAATTAATCTCTCATAGGATTAGATTAGAAATTCAAATAGAGCAGGAGAAGAAAGCGAGAGAGGTTGGAGAATCTTCACTTTCTAATGTTGAGTACCAAGGTTTATTTGAAAGTTTAGCTGATGTAAAAGAATTGATAGCTGAAACGGATGAAGACGGCCGTTTAACTGATGAACGGAAATTGAAACGATATGAGAGACAAATAGAATTAACTATTGAGAAGTTGAAAGGCGAAATAACCGCTTTGATATCTGAAATAGATGAGCAAGAACTTGCAACAGGTTTTAAAAGCGAAGCGATGGAAAAAAGTCATGAGGAACATGTTCAAATATTACTTAATACTTTGAATAATAAAAAGAAATTGATTGAAGTTAAAAGGGATGAGTTGTTAAGAAATGCTGAAATGTTTTTACAGTTAGATGAAAATGGTTTTCTTCCGAATAACGGAAAAAAGAAAAATGATCGTTTGCTGAAAGATGTTAGATTTGAGTTTAATCCTAAGCATATGGCATATAATCGTGTGGTTGATGAATCTATAAGATTGGTATTAGGGTTGTTAGAAAACGTTGAGGTTACAGGTATACATATAGCTTGTGATTATCCAGTTAAGATTGCAGAGTTGAAAATAAAAGATTTATCCAGTAAATCAGAATGTATTTTTCTAGATAGGGATAAATCATTGGAGACGATGTATGTTGGGAAACGTGCTTCGGATAATCACCTTTGTATTTATGATAAGAAGAGAGAAAATGAAGAGAATGAAACGTTGGATCAGTATCCTGATGTAGAACATGTAACGCGTTTTGAAGCTCGTTTGCGTAAGAAAAAAGCAAGTGAGTGGATGGAATCAAATTATAATCCATTTGATTCTATAATTGTTGGTGATTTAGTTGGTTTGGATGGAAGTGAAATGAAGTTAGGTGATCGTATTGTTTTAGAAGCTATTATGAATGATTATCATGGTCGTTATTTTGGTATGATGGATAAATTCCAAAGAAGTACTTGGAGAAAGAAATTAAAACAATATGTTCCGAAGTTATTTGATGTTGCTGGGGATTATGAAAAGAAAAAAGTTCTACTAACTGGACAATTAGTAGAACTTCTGAAAAATGGTAAAAATAAGGTTGGAAAATAAAAAAAATGGTTAATCCTTTTGAGTGTTGGCGCACTTGGAAGGATTTTTTTTATGATTTAGAACTTGATTTTATTTTTAAGAATAACTACGACTATTATTGCATGTATACCGTATATTATTCATTTTAATGACTTTTATATTGGTTGTCATCAATGAAAAACAACCCAAAAAAGGGTGCAATTTTATATATATATAATATATAACCCTACCGTTCATAAATTATATATACTTTTATGAACGTTTGCAAATGATTTTAGGGACTTTTTGAGACACTTATTTTTAGCTTTATGATGCGTTTATCAGTTATTTGGGACTACTTTTCGAGACGGTTACTTTTGGAACTGTCTCTTTTATGTTGTGTTAATTTCAAGATTTCATTGATGTTATGATGGTGTAATGGGATGAAATGATTGTTACTAAAGGGGCTATTATGTTGAGTGAACAAATTATGTATTATTGGAATGATGAACTTAAGTATTATTATTTAGCTGAAAAGAAGAATGGTAGCTATGAATTTGTACAACCGTTAAAAAAGTTAGAATTAGATGATATTAGTGATCCGTTAGAAAGAGAACAAACAGAAAAAATGATAGAGATAAAAAAACGGATGACAGAAACAAAAGGTGCTTGGTTTTAAAAAAAAAGAAAGGCAAAAATGTCTTTCTTTTTTTTAAACTTGTTTTTGTGAATTCATGAATTTGTTTTTAAAGTGGATTTTGATATATGTTCTGTTTTGATAATTTCGGGTTACTCCTGTACCAGTTAAAAAAACTAAAGTGTGCGCATGAATTTTTTTAGTTATATATATAACTAAAAAATACCGCACGTTTTTTGATGTTTTTTTTTTGAAAATATAGTTTTGAGAAATTTTAAGTTTTTGGTTTTCGTTTTCTTTGTAATTTTGTATTCCGAATTTGCGGAGTTTATATAGTACCTCCATGACGAACTGAAAATAAAAAAATTGCTCGCGTATTTAATCCATAGATATTTTATATCTTTAAAAAGTTACACCGTTTTAAATGAGTTGGTATAGATCGTATGATGAAAAAAAGATGTTTGGATTATTTTTGAATTTGTTGTTTTGTGAATTCTTTTATATCGTGATTCCTGTATATTTTCAGTTCTTTTTATTCTTAGATTCTATTTACTTTTGCACGCAAATGAAAAAAAATCGACGCAGATTCTTTTTATAGATATATATATATCTTTAAAATACATAACCCTTTTGTGATGAAAAATATAAATAGTTAAATAAAAAAAGACTGACGAAAATATCAGTCTTTTTTTATTAGTTTTATTTATAGATAGTATCTTTTTATGGTGTTTTCTACTTTTTCTCTCCAGTTCTCTATATCGTCAATTGATATTCCGAGATCTATTACTTCTTTTGGAATGAAACTGTTATCTAAAATCCATAAGCTAAGTCTTTCTAATGCAATTCTTTCGTTTCCAATTGAGTAAACACGTTCGCTTTGTCTACAATCTAGTGGTTTTCCTCCAACGTACTTTTCTATGTAAAAATATCTTCTACCTTTTGCTTTGAAATTTGTTAAAAATGCCAAAGTGCTCTTCCTTTCATGTTTGTTATTTTCGTTGTTATCTATCTATGCCAACAGTTATATTTTAACCTTATAAGGTTAAAATATCAATATATAAAATTAAAAACAGTTTATATAAGGTTTATTTTTATTTGCGAATTGCACAAAGTTATCTTTGTAAGTAAAATGAACTGTATATTGAATAAAAGGAGTAAGAGGAATGAAGTTAGCAAATAACATTCGTATGATTATGGCTCAAAAAAAAATAGATAATATTGCGGAGTTAATAAGGATAACAGGTGTAAGTCGTAATTCTATTAATAAGTTGTGGCACAATGAAAATGTGTCGTCTTTAAGGCTAGATACTTTAATAATGATTTGTGAGAAATTGGATATTAAGCTGTCAGATTTAATTGAGTATATTCCGGACAATGTAGATTCGAATAAATGAGTAAACGAGAAAAGATTAATAGTTAAATGTTATTAGAGATATTAATAGAGACGGTTGTAGGACGGATTGATTTAGTGTAGGGCGGACGGATTTGGACGCCGGACGGACGGATTGAAGACGGAGAGGTGTTGCAGGATGGATGCGAAGTTTTTAAGAAAAAAAGACATTGTTGAAAAGATAGGAATCGCAAAATCAACTGTTTCTGATTGGATAGAAGACTTTAAAGTATATATTCCTACTGTAAAGCGAAACAATGTAATTTATTATGGTCCACAGACAATAAAAATTTTATTGGATGTTAAGGAATTTCGTGATCGAAATTATTCTAAAGATCAAATCCATGAATTGTTAAAGGATAAAGGATATCCGATTAATGTAGAGGAAGAAAAAGAAGAGAAAAACAATTTAGTGTTTCAAGATATGCAAAGTGATTTTCCGAAGTACATGGAGTTATTTGGGATGGCGTTATCGCAGATATCCGACCAAGACGGACGTTTGAAACGTTATGAACAAGAGGTTTCTGGAATGAAATTATTTCAGGACGGACAAAGAGAACGGATTGAACAACAAGAAGAAATGATTAATAAATTAAAAGATGAATTAGAGCAAGTGAAAAGAGAGATCGCTCTTTCTAAAAACGAAAAGAAATGGTGGAGATTTTGGTAGTAATCTGAGACCTATGCGTTTATGCCGCGAAAGTCGCTTTACTATGAGGGGCACCCTCATGCAAACTCATCAGAGGTGGCCCCAGAAGGGCGGTTTTTGCCCGCTGGGGTTATCTTTGGGAGTTTGAGGGTGTAGAGGCTCGTAGTCAAGTGAATCGTGG
>NUMR01000065.1 GCA_002578045.1 Bacillus cereus | reverse complement strand
CGGGCAGTTATCTCCCACCCAACTTCCTCGTATTCGCCGAATTTTGAGGTAAGAGTCTTATTGCTCACAAATAGCAGGATAAATTCCTTTAGTTAAATTCCGAAAATTAACAATTGAACAATAATATGGTATAATATAAGTATTAAAAGAAAAGGAGAATTCAATGCCCCAAAATATAGTCATACAGTTAAAAAAGAAAATTAGCAAACCAGATTTTTGGCTTACTCATGTGATTATATATTTCGCATTATTATTCACTTCCAAACTCAATGATAGCAAATTGATGATGATTATTGTTGCTATCACATATCCTATCTTCATTGCCTTATTTACAATAATCGGGATTTATGTAAAACAAAAAAATAAACCCTAAATCAATAGAGTATACTCAGTTAGTGGGACATGAACACCTCCATTCAATTTACATATTAAACATGTGAATTGAACGGAGGTGTTTTTCATTTTAAAAAAGGAGTATATTCCCTAGAAGAAGTGAAATGGAGAATAATTGAGATGAACAAAGAAGTATCCTTATAACGAAGGAGTTTCAAATTTATACAAAAGATAAAAACATTATCACAAGGCATGTCCCGTAAAAGAAACTTTCATAATAATGCCTTGATGAAATACTTCTTCGGTCATTTAAAAAATGAAGATTTCTACTCACAAAAGATAAAGTAAAACTGTAATCAGTGGGAGTTTTGTCCATCCCCCACTGATTATGAGCCCTCACCAATCGGGCTTTTACGGGCAGTAAGACTCCCACAAATAGCAGGATAAAAAAATAACCAGAATAACTGTGCGAATTTTTAAAAATTAAACTACCCTCCCCTAACAAATTTAGAGAATAGGTAGTTTAGGCGTTTTGATATTTGGTCCATTTTCAGTGTTTCCGTCAGAACTAGAAGCTCTATTTTTTATACTTATATGTCCTTTTAGCCAATTTTTAAATTCATGGATATTTTTAAATGAAGATATTTTCACATCATGATGAATATAGCCATTCTTTAAAACTATAACCCGATCAGCTAAATTATACACTGTCTCAGGAATATGACTCGTAAATAAAATACCTTTTGACCATTTCTTTAGAATATCACTTAATACTGAGGTTGCAAAAACATCTAATGCATTAAACGGTTCATCTAGTATAAGAAATTCTGGATTGTGTAAAAGAGCACAGGTTAAAGAAACTTTTTGTTTCATTCCACTAGATAACTCTCCAACATTTTTATTAAGATATTCAATTATATCTGTTTGAATAGAAATATCTTTTATTTCTTGAATACTGAGTTTAACACCATATAATGAACTTATTAATTTTATATTTTCAAGCACTGTTAATTTTTCATAAAAAAAGGCATCTACCGCAACATAACCTATTCTTACTCTTTCCCTTGGATATTTATAGAGATCCTTACCATTTATTTCAATGCTTCCTTGATCAGGAGTAAGTAAACCTACAATCATCTTAATCAATGTTGTTTTTCCCGCACCATTTTCTCCTAGAATAGCAGTTTTCTCATTAAACAAATCAATGGTAAGGTTATTTATAACAGTACATTCATTGAATTGCTTTGTACATTTTTTAATAGATAACATTTTCCACACCACCTACTATACTAAATCCATTTTATTGATTTTTTTAGTGATTTTCTTAATAACTAACCTTATAATCGTATATAAAATTCCAGTTATAAGAAGAATTATCAATGATCCAACTAAATAAATATCATTTAATTTAAAATCAAAAAGAATCATCATTATCATTGGTGTAATAATTGCAATCGTTAAAAACTGCGAAAGTTTAGATTCTATCGAATCCTCCCAAATCTCTTGTTCCTCAAAGTCATCAGCTTCTGAATAATGTTGTTTATTAAAATGTGGGGAAGCAAAAGACGGTAACAATTTCAAATGAGGAATACATAAAAAATTTAATAAAACTAAGCATGAAACAAATAATAATTCTAATCCAGTAACAGATAAAATAATTATAATGATGATAAAAGTAAGAGTAAATTCAAATAACCCCAAAATACGTTGAAAAATAAGCTTTTGCTTATATACTTTTTTCAAATCTGTTCCTGTTATCCGATATAAAACGATTGATTTTCCTTCTCCATCAAATCTTACAATTCCCGGAAACAAAGTTGTTCCAGCCTCAAACGCATCTCTTGAAATAGAATTGAAAATGACGAAGATAGTAAAAACCCTAATAATCGGAGAAGAACCATCTACTGTGTCCATAACCCCCACTGCAGCACCTATAAAAATATAATTTGAATAATGATAAAAAAAGTAAGTAAAATGGTGTGATAATTGTATTCTATCCCTAAATAAATTCAAAATTTGCACTTTTAAAATAAGATCAGTAGATAAATTACAAAAGATTATCTGTATAATATCAATCCAATCTTTTTTATATTTCTCCTTAAATTTCCAATCAGTCCGATACCAATTTCCAGATATTTTCCAGTAATATATACCAAAGACAATAATCATTAACCCTTCAACTAAATATATCCAATGAAAATCATATGAACTTGATGTTGAAATTTCTGCAAAAAAATAACTTAAAAATAGCTTATTCATCTCAAGATTAATTACTTTACTAACCGATACAAACAATTCTTTTATCAATATTTTCCAATCCAATAAATTAGACGAAGTTGTAATCCAAGCTAATAAAGTACGAATGCCTAAAAAACTAATTAGTAACGCTATGCTTCCAGTAAGTATAGACACTAACATGGTCCCTAAACGATAACCATTTTTAACCCGATTCACTGACAATCTGGACAAAAGAACAGATACAATAAAAGAAATTACAATTACTATTATAAAATAAAAAAATGTAGTAAATAAAAACAAGAATCCTACTTCATCAAATACAACAAAGAAAGAAATTACTCCTAATAAAACAAAAATATAATTAGGAATTGAAAATATAACAAAATGGCTCAACCAATTAAACAAATAAATTTCACGATTGGTTAACGGGGAAACACTTAATAACACTTCTTCAGCTGGTGCAATCAGACTCTTTGAATATTGAGCACCTTCAAATAAAACTAACAAAACTATCACATTAAAATAACAGTATACCAATTCTTTTAATGATAAATAATCACTTCCTACTGAAAGTAAAAAAGTCATAGCGATAAAATAAAGAAAATATTTAATTAAGTTAACACTAATAATATATATATATATATATATATATATATATATTTATTATTTCTTGAGCTATAAATTTCCTTAATATCCTTACAAAAAAATCAGATTTTCTCAATATGATATAACGAAGACGTGTTTTTAAATAGTTCTGCAACGCTATTACAAACAAATTTATCTCTCACCATAATAAATTTTGAAAATATATACTTGCACCTATATTTAAAGCAAATAAAATTAGCATTAGTAAAGCAGTTTGCTTTTTCGTTAACTCAACAATAATATACATACCTAATCCTATAAACACAAAATTTAAAATGTAGAAAAGATCAATTGAAGCTTCAAACATATTATTTCAAATAATCAAATATTTATCTATTGACTTTTTGTAATTTTTAGAAAATAATAATTTTCTTAACATTTATTCGTAAAAAACCAGTAGCCACAAATTGTGACTACTGGTTTTAGTTTATAATTAAACTGTATAACGCTCTTCTTCTAAGATTTTTGCTGCAATTTCACGTTTCTTCGGAATTACGTTAAGTGGTGTGTGGCGAGTTAATTTGCGTAGTGATGATAACATCATGCGCAGCATATCGCCATTTTCAACTGCAATAAGTGTTTCTTTCGCATCTGCTTCGATTTCGTTGAATGCTTCTTGACAGAATACTTCAGTGTATAACACTTTTTGTTTATTCTTTTCAAGACCAGTTGCTTTAATTGCTTTTTCTGTACGAAGAACAGCTGACTCCATTGCATATAAGTTACTTACGATATCAGCGATATTCACAAGAATTTCTTGCTCTTTATCTAACGCTTTACCGTATTTTTGAGCAGCTAATCCAGCTACCATTAAACCGATTTTCTTCGCGTTACTTACTAAATATTTTTGAAGTGCTAATGGCTCATCGCCTACTTCTTCTGGCATCATCATCATTAACTCTTCTTGTAATTTTTGTGCTTTTTGAAGAAGTGGTAATTCACCTTTCATCGCTTTACGTAAGAACGTACCTGGCACGATTAGGCGGTTAATTTCGTTCGTCCCTTCGAAAATACGGTTAATACGAGAATCGCGATACATTCTTTCAATCTCGTACTCTGCCATAAATCCATAACCACCGTGAATTTGAACACCTTCATCTACTGTATAATCTAATACTTCAGAACCGAATACTTTATTTAAAGAGCACTCGATTGCATATTCAGCGATAGAAGCTGCTACTGCTTTACCGTCTTTTACTGCCTCTTCAGACAATGTACTCATGCGGCTTTCGAATAAACCTACTGTACGATATACAGAGCTTTCAGCTGCATATGTTTTTGCTGCCATATTCGCAAGTTTCTCTTGAATTAATGGGAAGCGAGCAATCGGTTGTTTGAACTGTTGACGTTGGTTTGCATATTGTGCTGAAATTTCTACCGCACGTTTCGCAGATCCAACTGTACCAACGCCTAATTTATAACGGCCGATATTTAAAATGTTAAATGCGATAATATGACCTTTACCGACTTCACCAAGTAGGTTTTCTTTCGGTACTAATGCATCTTCTAAAATTAACGTACGAGTTGAAGAACATTTAATACCCATTTTCTTTTCTTCTGGGCTTGTAGATACACCAGCGTATTCTTTCTCCACGATAAATGCTGAGAAATGCTCTCCATCTATTTTTGCGTATACGACAAATACGTCAGCGAAAGCAGAGTTTGTAATCCATTGTTTTTCACCGTTTAATACGTAATGTGTACCTTCTGCATTTAAACATGCAGTTGTTTTTGCACCTAATGCATCAGATCCTGAACCTGGCTCAGTTAATGCGTATGCAGCTAATTTTTCACCAGTTGCAAGTAATGGTAAATATTTTTTCTTTTGCTCTTCGTTACCGAATAATACAATTGGTAAAGATCCGATACCTACGTGAGCACCGTGCGTAATTGCAAAACCACCAGCGCGAGAAAATTTCTCTGCGATCAATGCTGAGCTTACTTTATCAAGGCCAATTCCGCCGTACTCTTCTGGTACGTCAACGCCTAATAAACCAAGTTCCCCAGCTTCTTTTAAAAGGCGAACAGAACGATCAAACTCGTGTTGCTCTAAATATTCAAGCTCTGGAAGAACTTCATTTACGATAAAGTCCTCTGTCGTTTTTGCAATCATTTTATGCTCAGATGAAAAATCTTCTGGCGTAAACACTTGATCAATTGTAATCTCATCTACTAAAAAGCTACCGCCTTTAACTGCACTTCCTACTGTTTTTTCCATGAAAATTTCCTCCTTCATATTTTCATGAGCTGCTTCTTTCATTTTGAAAGAAGCTGGCTCTCCCTTTTGTTTTTATAAACCTTTGTTGCTTCCATTCTTTCCTTTAGCGCCCCCCTTGTTTTGAGCGAGACGCCTGCACTTTTTTCAATCTAGTTCTGGTGGCTAGAACAGTCGGTCGTTTCACCCCTTCCTGTGAGACAAAAGCGCCTCTTCGTCAGGGCTTCCAACTCCCTACTGTTCTGAACAAGCCACCTACACTTTTTATATAATCTAGTTCTGGTGGCTTCGCTTCTTCCTACGAGGCGAAAAACGCCCCTACGTCTGAAGCTTCATCCCCCTCACATTCTGAACGAGCCGCTTCCACTTTTTTATAGTAATTCAAACACTCCCGCTGCTCCCATCCCGCCGCCGATACACATTGTTACGATACCGAATTGTTCGTTGCGGCGTTTCATTTCGTGGATAAGAGATAGTGTTAGTTTTGCTCCTGTACAGCCAAGTGGGTGTCCAAGTGCGATTGCACCGCCGTTTACGTTTACTTTTTCTTCATCTAAACCAAGTTCACGAATAACTTGAATCGATTGAGAAGCGAACGCTTCATTTAGTTCAAATAAACCGATATCAGATAGCTCTAATCCCGCTAGTTTTAACGATTTTGGAATTGCAGCGATTGGGCCGATTCCCATTACTTCTGGTGGCACTCCAGCTACTGCAAATGAACGGAATTTCGCAAGTGGCTTCATGCCATCGCTCACTGCTTTTTCACGATCCATTAATAGTACAGATGCTGCTCCGTCACTCATTTGTGAAGAGTTTCCAGCCGTTACAGACCCGCGAACATTAAATGCTGGACGTAATTTACCTAAAATATCGAGTGTTGTATCTTCTCTTACACCTTCGTCTTGTGCGAAAATGATTGTTTCTTCTTGCAGTTTGTTGTTTGCGCCAACAGTACGTAACGTTACATCTACAGATACTGTTTCATCAGAAAAGTTCCCCGCAGCTAATGCTTTCGCAGCACGTTGATGACTTCTTACTGCAAATGCATCTTGCTCTTCACGAGAAATTCCATATTTCATGGCAACTTGCTCTGCTGTATGCCCCATACCCATATAATATTCTGGAGCCGCTTCTACAAGGCGACTATTTGGACGAACAACGTGTCCCATCATTGGAACTAAACTCATTGATTCCGCTCCACCTGATAATACAGCTTCAGAGTGTCCAAGCATAATGCGCTCTGCACCGTAAGCGATACTTTGCAAGCCTGAAGAACAGTAACGGTTAATTGTAATAGCTGGTACATCGTAAGAAAGTCCTGCTAGCCCGCCGATATTACGAGCCATATTTAAACCTTGTTCTGCTTCTGGCATCGCACAACCGAAAATCAAATCATCGATTGGTCCTTCATAATTCGCACGCTTTAACGTCTCCTTTACTACTAACGCCCCTAGATCATCAGGACGAACGGTTTTTAATGAACCCCTCTTTGCTTTTCCAATTGGTGTTCTTGCTCCCGCAACAATGACAGCTTCTCTCATGAACGATATCTCCCCTCGTTATTAGTTACGTAATGGCTTTCCTTTTACAAGCATGTGCTGCATTCTTGCTTGTGACTTCATCTCACTTACTAAGCTAATAAATGCTTCACGTTCTACATCTAATAAATATTGTTCATCAACTTCTGTTCCATAGGGTACTTTTCCGCCCGCAATGACATACGCAAGTTTCTTCGCAATGTGAAGATCGTATTCGGAAATGTAACCAGATAAATGCATTGCTTCTGCACCAAGCACAAGCGTTGCATATCCTGTTTCACCAACAACCGGTATCTTTTTACGGATTGGCGCTTTATAACCAGCTTCATATAAAGCAAGTGCTTTCTGTTTCGCGTCGTAAAGTAAGTGATCACCATTCACACTAATACCGTCTTTATCACCTAAGAAGTTATGAGAAATTGCTTCTTGTCCAGATGTTGAAACTTTCGCCATTGCTACTGTTTCGAACACTTTATTCGCAACTTTTTGCAAATCAAACTCTACGCCGTTTGCCATTTTATTTAAATGTTTAATGTATAGCTCTTTATTACCGCCTCCGCCAGGGATTAAGCCCACACCAACTTCTACTAAGCCCATATACGTTTCACTAGAAGCTTGAATGCTCGCTGCTGGTAAACAAACTTCCGTACCTCCGCCAAGCGTCATACCATATGGTGCTGCTACAACTGGTTTAGAAGAGTACTTAATTTTCATCATCGCATCTTGGAAGTTTTTCACAACCCACTCAATTTCAAAGTAGTTGTCGTCTTGTGCTTCCATTAAGATCATTGCTAGGTTCGCACCAACGCAGAAGTTCTTCGATTGGTTTCCGATAACA
Organism: Bacillus cereus; assembly: GCA_002578045.1. Classification (GTDB taxonomy): domain Bacteria; phylum Bacillota; class Bacilli; order Bacillales; family Bacillaceae_G; genus Bacillus_A; species Bacillus_A cereus_AK. The sequence goes on along the minus strand of NUMR01000065.1, from coordinate 15,127 downwards.
AGACCTTTATAGTTTTTCTCTACTTCATCAACAGCGTAGTTAATCATTTGTGTAATATCCATACCGATTGCATTGCTCTTCGAATGGAATTCTAAACAAAGGATGCCGTCGCCTAAATCAATTAAGCTCGCTCCGCTATTTTTCTTTAATACGCCATTTTTCTCTTTTAATTGCTTCAGAGAAATTGCTTTTTTGTTACGCTCGATTAGCTTATATTCACCATTATCGTAATAGTAGCTATCGCCATTATTGTGTTTATAGAAAGTAGCAAAACCTTTCTCTACCATTTCTTTCACCCAATCTGGTATAACTACGCCGTTTTCTTCCATCTTTTGAACAGATTTTTCGACGCCGATTGCATCCCAAATTTCAAATGGTCCTTGCTCCCAACCGAAGCCCCACTTCATCGCTTGGTCAATTGCAACGATATCATCAGCAATTTCTTTATGAAGTTTTGCAGCGTATAAAAGAGTTGGTGTGATAATATTCCATAACAACTCTCCTGCGCGATCTTTCGCGTATATAAGCGCTTTCAATTTATTCACTAATCCTTTTTCTTGCTTACTTAACTCCACGGATGCAGCTTTTAATTTTTTACGCGCTTCGTATTCCATCGTTTCAGGATTTAATTCTAAAATTTCTTTTCCTTGTTTTAAGAAGAAGCCTTGACCAGTTTTACTTCCAAGCCATTTTTTCTCAAGCATGTCATGCATGAAAGCTGGTACTTTAAATACATCACGCTCTTCTTCTTGTACGTTTTCATATACGTTATTGGCAACATGTACAAATGTATCTAAACCGACAACATCTAATGTACGGAACGTTGCACTCTTCGGACGACCAATAAGTGGGCCTGTTACAGAATCAACTTCCCCAATGCTATAGCCGCGCTTTATCATTTCTTGAAGAGTGACAAGTAAACCGTACGTACCGATGCGGTTTCCAATAAAGTTTGGTGTATCTTTTGCGATAACAACGCCTTTCCCAAGAACGTCTTCGCCAAATAGTTTCATGAAGCTTAATACTTGTGGATCTGTTTTTTTCGTCGGTATTACCTCTAGAAGTTTTAAATATCGTGGTGGGTTAAAAAAGTGTGTGCCTAAGAAGTGTTTCTGGAAGTCATCTGAACGACCTTCTGCCATTTTTTCAACAGAAATGCCTGACGTATTTGAGCTGACAATGGAACCTGGTTTACGAACAGCATCTACTTTTTCGAATAATTTCTTTTTAATATCTAAGTTTTCAACTACTACTTCAATAATCCAATCTACATCAGCAAGATTCTCAAGATTATCTTCTAAGTTACCTGCTTCAATCAGTGCTAGATTTCCTTTCACTGTCAGAGGAGCTGGTTTTTGCTTTAATAGTTTTTGCAAAGCCATATTACTAAAACGATTCCTCACACTTTTATGTTCTAATGTAAGCCCCTTCGTTTCTTCTTCTTTCGTAAGCGCAGGTGGTACAATATCAAGCAATAATGTCGGAATACCAATATTAGCTAAGTGTGCCGCAATTCCTGAACCCATTACGCCTGAACCGAGAACAGCAGCCTTTTTAATTTGGAACATCCAATTCTCCCCCTATTCTTGAATGAATGCTCATTCAATTTTTCGACATAAGTCGCAATCAATGAGTGAGCCTCTACTAATAAATATATGATACTGTTTAAATTTTCGCAATATATTTATTGATAAAATTTTCTGAAATAAATATATTTCTTTTTATTTGCCCATGCTATATATGTATTTTCTTCACTCAAATACACTTTTCTTTTTTATAATCTGACGAAACTGGAGGAATATATATGGCAAAACTTAAGAAGAACCCTTCAAAGGCTGGAATTAGCGCAGCAAGTGTGACAGGGAACGCTGGTCCAACTGATCGAGGTGTTGAAAAAGGACGTCAAGGTCATAACCAACAATATAAGAAGCATAATATGGGTGAAAAATAACGCTATATTTTTGGGCAGAGAACGTGGCATAATGGTTAATGGCTACTTTTTCTGCCCAATTTATTTGTAACAAAAGAGGGAATAATAATGAAGCGAACAATAGTTATGATTGTAATGATTGCCACACTATTTACAGGGATGATTTTCTTTTCTTATGCACAAAGACAACAAACTGTAAGAGCTGATCAACCTAGTATTACAGGGCAATATGGAATTACAATCGATGCAGACACAGGTGAAATTTTGTATGGAAAACGTGAAGATGAACGCTCTTATCCGGCTAGTATAGCCAAAATGATGACAACTCTTCTCTTACTTGAACATGTAAAAGAAGATGAAGAAATTACAGTTACAGAAAACGCAATTAAAACAGAAAGCCAAAGTAAGAAAATTAAGCTTCGCGCTGGTGAAAAATTAAAACGTGATGAAGCATTAAAGCTTATGCTTATCATTAGCGCAGACCCAATCGCTGAATCAATTGCAGAACATATCGCAGGATCAAAAAATGAATTTGTGAAAATGATGAATGCTAGGGCGAAGGAACTTGGTACGAAACATGCGACTTTCAAAAATGCAAGTGGTGCGGATGCACTTGGGAATAAAGTATCACCATATGACATTGCTATTATTACGAAAGAAGCATTAAAGTACCCTATTGTTTTAGAATATATGAATTCAACACGTACAACTCTACATACTTCAGAACGCTCTCCAAAGATTGCAAACTATGGACGGGAGGAACTATATGACGATCCATATGCCATTGGAAGTAAAAGCGGTCTATCAGCACTCGGAAAGTATACGGTCGTAACTGTTGATGAGAAAGATGGGAAACGCGTCATTAATGTCGTATTATCTTCCACTCGTACACAGTTGTATCCTGATACGAAAAAAATGGCACATTACGCATTTCAGCAGTTAAAATAACCAAGGAGTATTTTCTCCTTGGTTATTTTTTAACCATACCTTTTAATACAAACGCAACGTTGGCTGGGCGCTCTGCTAGACGACGCATGAAATAGCCATACCAGTCGTTTCCATAAGGCACGTAAACACGCATTTTGTAGCCTTCTTTTACTAGCTCCAGTTGACGTTCATTACGAATACCATATAACATTTGGAATTCAAATTGATCCCTTGGAATGTTGTGTTCTTCGGCAAGTTTTTTCGTATATTCAATAATCGCTTCGTCATGTGAAGCAATTGCAGTATAATTTCCATTTAATAAGTGCATTTTAATAATTTTTTTATAGTTATCATCTACATCTTTCTTATCCGGGAACGCTACATCTTCAGACTCTTTATAAGCTCCTTTTACAAGACGTAAATTAGGGTTATAAGCGTTTAAATCTTCCATATCTTTTTCTGTACGATATAGGTAAGCTTGAATAACAGTACCAATATTATCGTATTCAGATTTTAATTGTTTAAAGATATCAATTGTTTTACCACACCGTGTATAGTCTTCCATATCAATTGTAACAAACACACCATTTTCTTTTGCAGCTTCTAAAATACGGCGCATATTGTTCATTACGATTTCTTCAGAGATATCTAATCCCATAGAAGTCATTTTTAAAGAAAGCTGTGAATCAAGACCTTCTCTTCCAATTGCACGAATCGCTTCAATCGATTGGTTAGCCATTTCATTTGCTTCCGCCTCATTATCAACGAATTCACCTAAATAATCAATTGTTACACAAAGACCTTGCTTGTTCAACGCTTGAATTGCTGCTGTCGCTAATTCGATTGTCTCCCCTGCGACAAAACGACCTGCTCCAAAGCGTAAACCGTACTTTTTAGCTAACTTTGTTAGCGCTTTATTTTTTGACAAGAAAAGAAACGAATTTCGCATTAATTGTTCCATGTAATTCACCCCTGTGACTGTACTTTATCTGTTTTTACCCCTCTCCAAAATTATATCATTATTTAAAATTATTTGATACAAATAATTATTTAGATAATTTATAAAATACTATAAAAATATCTAAAAACCTATATTCTTGCTTGTACATATGAAGAAAATATTTTTCGACATTTAGAAAAATCGAGTTTACTAGGCGAAAAATAAGCATGCCGAAAATATTCGACATACTTATAAAACCCTTTATATTCCATCTAAATTATACGAGGATATTAATAAAGTGAAACTTTAATCAGTGGGGTTTTGGCCATCTCCCACTGACTATGAGCCCTCACCAGTTATCTCCCACCTAACTTCCTCGCATCCGCCGAANNACTGCCCGCAAATAGCGGGATAAAGAAAACTTGAGATGACATTCACCTCAAGCTCTCTTACTTTTCATTTTGCTTCTCTTCATTTCTCTTTTTAATATCCGTAATTAACTGTATCATCTCTTCTTTCGCATCGGGATAAGTCTCATTCCAATGCTTCACTAAAGCTGGCATCGTCTTCGCAATGTAAGAATACAGTGCCCACTTCTGCACCTGTTCTTTTCGCTCTTCATTGCTTTCTCCAAGCAATAATTCTGTGTATTTCTCTAGCAATCCATCAAATTGCTCATTAAATTTTTCACTCATCTGCTTTCCCTCCTATATGAAAAAAGCAGGGAAAATCGCTGCTTTTTCTTATAATTTTGATCGAACAGAGTTTAATTTCTTCTCCATTGTGCTTACTTTATCACGACGATCATCGATACGAATTGTTGTCGCAACTCGCTGTGCCCCTTTCGTATATGGAACTTCATGCATTTGTTGAATTACTTCTAGAATGACAGGAAGATCTCCTTCAATAACTGTATTCATCGGTGTTAATTGATACTTCACGCGATCAGAATTTTTCTCTAGCACCTTTTGTACTTCTGCTACATATTCACTAACACTTGGATTACCTGTTCCTACTGGAATAATCGATACGTCAGCAATTGCCATAGTAATCTTCCTCCTATAATTACTTCTTATATATCCATTGTCTATTTTACCAAAATCTTTATCATTTTAATAATCTGTTATTCTTCTACTTTAAATTGCTCGACTAATCCTTCTAAGTCTCTCATATGCTCTGCCAAGCTTTCCATCGTATGAGCTACCTTTTCTAGATGATTAACCTGTGATTCAGTTGCTGCATTTACCTCTTCAGAAACAGCTACACTTTCTTGACTCGTACCAGCAATTGTGTGCATTACCTCTGTAATTTCTCCTTGTTCGTGACCTATATTATTTACCTCTTCTACAATTTTTTCAACTGAGGTACTAATAGTATCTACAACTGACATAATTATGCGGAATTCTGTCTCTGCCTCAGTCGTAACTTTATTTTGTACATCCGCTATATCTTTCAATTTACTTACAACTTCTACAACTCGCTTTACCTCTAATTGTACATCGCCAATCATCGTTGCGATTTCTCCTGTTGCCTCTTTCGATTGTTCCGCTAACTTTCGAACTTCTTCAGCCACAACAGCAAAGCCCTTACCTTGCTCACCTGCACGTGCTGCCTCAATTGAAGCATTTAAAGCAAGTAAATTTGTTTGATCCGAAATACCTTTTATAAGCTCTACAACATTTTGAATCGATTCGACTCTTTGCTCTAACTTACCGAATGCTTCCTCTGTATGAACAACAATTGAAGATGATTCTCCCCTTGTACGAACTAAATTCCGCATCGTATTTAATCCCTGCTTAGATGCCTCTTCTGCTTTGTCGGCCACTCCTTTTATTTCATCAACGGAACTATTCATCTGTTCCACTGACTGCGCCATGTTCTTGAGCTGCGCCGAAACTTCATCTACACTATTAGCAAGAGTAGTAGCTCCCCCGCTCACATCATCCATTGCACCTGATACCTCTCTACTAGCTGCTACAGTTTCATTCGTTAAATAATGTAGGTTATTCGTTGATTGTTGCACTGTCGATACACTATTTTTAATTTTACGAACCATTTCATTCATTTGCCCAACCATATGATTAAAATGGTTCGTAAGCTCTCCAACCTCATCTTTACTTGTCACTTTCATTTGCAGCGTTAAATTCCCTTCTGCCACTTTTTGAACGTGGTTCGTTAATAATTGTAACGGTCTTGCTAACCTTCTTGAGAATACGTACGAAGCTACTATTGCAACAAATAAACTAATACATGCCATTATAATAACTGTATTTCTTGTGCTATTTAATAATTCATCAATTGTTTGTTTCGGATAAAAGATTCCTATCTTCCATTTCATCGTATCAAATGACTGACTATAAACAACTACATCTTCACCTTTTAATGTAGTTTCAGTAAATTTTGTTACATCTTTATTTAAACTCTTTATAAGCGGTTCTTTAGAAATATCTTTCCCCACTTTTTCTGGGTAAACAAGAGCTATACTTTTATCATTTATAATAAACATTTCCCCACCATTATTGTATTGGATATTGTGGAGTAGTTTTTGAATCGTTCCTAATGATACATCCATTGCTACAACTCCTAATGCAGAACCATCTTGTCCAACAATAGCTTTTGAAACCCCAATACTTAGTTTGCCTGTCGCAATCTCATATTGTGGTTGTCCCCAAATAATCGATTTTGTATTAGCTTCTGATACTTTATACCACGGGCGACTTGTTGGATCATATCCTTCGGGTACCGTTCCACCGTCAGCAAGATTTGCACTTAACATTTTTTTATCTTTCGTTCCAATATACAAATCTAATACATCAGGATGACTCTTTTTAAACCTTAAAAATTCTTTTAATATAACGCTCTCTTCTTCTGGAGTCACTCCATCTTGTAACATATTTTGAATGTCTTCATGACTTCCATAGTGTCCCATATCTTCTTCAATGCGTTGTATGAATGCAGTTAACTGCTCTGCCACAAGATCCATCGTATTTTGAGAATATTGGTCTAAGGAGCGCACTTCCTTTTCTTTCTGCAACTGATACACAGCCGTCCCTAAAATTACAAACATCATAGAAATAAGTACTGAAAATACTACCGCAATTTTTAAACGTAAGCTTCTCAACATCTTCCCTCAAGCATCCCTTTCTCGTTGTATTGCAACCATAATAATCACTATATTAAGTATAATAGATAAAGTTAAAAATTTGAAATTAATTCGCATCTCAATCCGATTAGAAAATTTACTACCACTTGTGCAAAAACAAATAGTTCATTATCCTTAAACTATATAATCTCATTCGTTCGGAGGGAACTATGTTACAAAAATTCGGTTTTTCACAATATGAAAGCCAAGCTTATGAAGTTGTCGTATCAAGTAACGAACCATTAGATGCTACAACAATTGTCAAGCATTCTGGTGTTCCAAAAGCAAAAATATATGAAGTGTTAACACGCCTAATCGATAAGGGAATGGTAATGGATTCTGTTTCAGAAAAGAAAAAGCTATATACAGCATTGCCACTAAAGTTAGCAATTGAAAAATTAACAACAGAATTCCAATCAAATATTAAAGAACTGGAAACGAATATATCGAAAACATCATTTACTGATGACCGTGTGTGGAGCTTAAAGATGCAATCTTCTATTCAAGTTCAAAGTAAAGAACTCATCGAAAGTGCAAAAGAATCGATTCGCATTTCAGCTTGGAATGATACCCTTTTAGAATACCTTCCTTTACTAGAACAAAAAGCAAAACAAGGCGTCCAAATCGAGTCCCTTATAGTTGGAAAAGTAGAAACAGAGTTAGAAAACATGCATTTTCTAATCCCAGATGAAGGTCCTAACGCACTGGAGCGCTACTTACTACTTATCGTTGACGATTGCGAAATTTTATTTGCTGGTGTAGAGCAAGAATCATGGCAAGCGATGAAAACAATGTCACAACCTTTCGTGAAGTTTTTTACGGAATTCTTCTATCATGACGTTGCACTTGCAAAGATTACAGAAAAGCATCATGATCTCTTTATGAAAGATGAGGAAATTAAGAGTTTGTTGATGAAGTTGAGATACTGAAAAAACGCCTCTATCTCAAGGCGTTTTTTTCTATATTTCTTTTCTATTTTTCATCCTTAACACATATGCACCAGCAATAATAAAAAGACACTTTCTAAGTACCTTTTTGATGTACAAAAAACGACAATAATAAGAGGAGGCTGTTCCAAAGAAAGCCTCCTCACATATGTACCTTTCAGTTGCCCTTACGAAAGATACAGCATCATTCTATTATTTCTCTTCTTTTTTCATAAAGAATTTATGTTGCGGAAAATCCACATTTAATGCCTTTAATTGTTTCTTTTCATTTTCTAGAATCGCTTTCGCTTTTTCTTTCGTCTGATCATCTAATCCTGCAAACATGTCTTTATGCTTACCTTTCTCCGGCAATTTCACGCCTAGTTTTGTNNTGTCGCTTCATCTAGATTCGCAAATATATCTTTGTGTTTACCCTTTTCTGGAAATTTCACACCTAATTCTTCTAATTGTTTCTTTGTATCATCCATAATCGTTGTTACTTTTTGTTTTGTAGCGTCATCTAAATCCTTCTTCACAGTTTTTGTAGACTGCCCAGCTGCTGGAGTATTCGTTGCCGCAAATGCTGGTGCACCAACTCCTCCTATAATTCCAAATGATAAAGCTCCTGCAATCGCTAAATACCCAACTGTTTTCTTCTTCATAGGAAATTTCCTCCTTCATATTTCTAAAGCATGTACACTTTCGTATACAACGTCTATAGTAATGTTGGTTTCTTAAAATTTCCTTAATCGCTTAAATAAAAAATACCGCTCATCACGAGCGGTATTTATCTATGCATTTTGTAATTTTACTTCTTCACGTTCCATTATTTTTCTTAATACAATTGTTTGCGTCATCGTAAATAAGTTACCTGTTATCCAGTACAACACAAGTCCTGATGGCGCCGCAAATCCCATAAATAGAATCATTGCCGGCATCATAATTTGTTGCATTTTTAGCATTTGTACTTGTTCTCCAGGCGTGCTATTCGATTGAAAAACTTTCATCTGAATAAATGTCGTTAACGCTGCAATAATCGGTAATATATGATATGGATCTGCATGTCCTAAGTTCACCCATAAAAATGAAGATGTGCGAATCTCTTCCGTTCGGCTAATCGCATAATACAAAGCAGAGAAAATTGGCATTTGTATAAAGATTGGCCAGCAACCAGCAAGTGGATTCCAACCGCCTGATTTCATTAGTTCTGACATTTCTTTTTGATACTGCTTTTGTTTTTCAAGATTTTTGCTTGCATCACCGTATTTTTTCTTTAGCTTCTGTAATTCAGGTTGCATTTTTTTCATTTTCGCTTGGCTACGATATTGCGAAACAGCTAATGGAATCATTGCTGAACGAATAACGAGCGTCATGATAATGATGGCAATCCCAAAGCTAGCTCCAGGTATATGATGAGCAACAAATTGAATCATATACGAGATTGGATATACGAAATAATGGTTCCAAATTCCCGTACTATGTGAATCTATTGCGCCTGCATTACTGCAACCAGATAAAACAAAAACAAGTAATAATGATAGACTAACGAGCACAGCTCGGTATGATTTTAACATATTCATTCCTCCAATGTTTCATAATTATTTAGCGAAACATTGGTGTATACGGACCGACCTCGTCGCTCTCTTCACTCGATTCTTGTCTACGAACTGAACGAATCATTCCATATTTATAAAAAATAGAAAATAGCGGTACGTTCCCTGCACTATCTTCACATGTATCAACTAACGCAAAAGCTCTTTGTCTGCCGCTCGATGCTTGCTGACGCACAAAGCGAGAAACATTAGCAAGAAAGAAAACTTCTAATAAACAAAGCGCTGTCGTTACAAACGATATATAGAGAATTGCATCCTGCAATAAAAATTCCATCGCTTCACATCCTTAATAATGTCATTTTAGCACATTCAACAAACATTCTCTATTTCCTTTTATTTTCAAAAAAGTATTTTGCATATTTTCTCAAGAAAATAATAATTAAGAAACATTGTATTCGCTTTCTTTAGTATATTCACACATATCAATGAATAGGCTTAATTTATTAGAAATTTATAAAATTTTTGCATTATAATAAAACTATTGCCAGTTTTTGAAAAAAGCTTTATTCTCTTCTTGTAATCAAAAATGAATATGGAGATGAAACATACTATGGGTCAACTAGGAGACGCCGATTACGTTCCAGACACCGCCTTTTTATCCTTCCCAGCAGCTAAAACATTTCACCTAGAATTTATAATACAGTTGATTGTTATTTTCATAGCTTCTATTTTGTATGCAATTTCTATGAATATGTTTTTTATTCCGCATAATATGATTAGTGGCGGATTCGCTGGAGTAGGGATGATTATCGGTTATTTAATGCACTACAATATCGGTGCACTTATCTTTTTACTAAACATTCCCCTTCTTATTTTAAGTCACTTTTACTTAGGCAAGAAGACAACCTTTTTAACAGCATACTTCGTAGCTGTATCATCTTTAGCAATGAATATTATCCCGGTACACCAAGTTTCAGACGATATTTTACTTTCTTCTGTATTCGGTGGTGTCATCTGCGGTGCAGCCTCAGGAATTATATTCCGATTTGCTTCTTCAACAGGTGGTTTTGATGTCGTTGGATTGATTGTAGCAAAATATCGCGACGTTTCCATTGGAGCGATTATTTTCGGATTCAACTTAACCTTACTTGTTGCAGCAGGTTTTATTTTCGGATGGGATATTACACTTTATACGTTAATTAGTCGATTTGTAGTTAGCAAAGTTATCGATGCTGTGCATACGAAACATATTAAATTAACGATAATGACAATTACAGAAAAAGGCGAGGAAATAAAAAGTGCCCTACTACATCACGGCATACGAGGTGTGACAATGGTAGATGCTGTCGGCGGCTATACAAACCATAAGAAAAAAATGATTTACACTGTCGTGACTCGCTATGAGTTAGGCGAGATGAAACGTATTATCCGTCAAGTGGATAATAAAGCATTTATGAACATTACTGAAACAGTTGAAATTGTCGGCCGTTTCAAACGCATATAAAAAAGCGCAAGGGGCTACAACTCCTTGCGTTTTTTATTTTTTTACACTTATTATAAAATCAGATAATTCTATTATTATGCACTCATTTATGTTATAATACAAAAAAGCACGTATAGACTTTTAGGGTTTCTCTTTAGAAACGAGAAGTCAGGTATACACAAATCAACTTAGTTTCTCTTCAGTAATCCTTTAACAATTCACTTCAATTGACTATACCTACCTTATTAACTTCCAAATCATCTTATTACATAGGGAGATGAACATATGAATCAATATATACGATATACAATAGCTACCCTGTTTGCCATTATCGGCAGTGCAATTTGTTTCTGGACAAACACACAGCTTGGAGAGAATATCATTTTTAATGGAATCGAAACAGTTGTAAGCGCTTCGATTTTAGGCGGTTACATTTACTTCCTCTTCAATCCAGAAGAAAATGCTCAAAAAACAATGTTATTAACAATGATCGGAATCGTTGGTGGATGTATTTCCTACTCAATGACAAACTATACATTACCACTTCAACTAAGCTCAGCTTTCTTTCACGGTCTATGGACTTGGTTTATTGCATTCTGCCTAGCAGACGTATTTAACCTATTACAAGACCCTGAAGAAGATAACGGTCGCCAAATTGAAAGTAACTCATAAGCTGGAAAGGATTCTTCCAGCTTTTTTGTTTGCTATTCTCCCCCTGTTTACCCCAGTTGATATTTACTGAAATATATGAGTGATTTCTCGATTATATCGACCGTTTCTTTAAATATATCGGCGTTTCGACAAGGGATATCGACTGATTGACAACTTTTGGCAGGCGATTCTTACCTATATGGGCTCACCATATCAAAAAAGAAAATCGTACATTTGGACGCATGTTAAGATGTTTGGTGTACGTTAAACCTATTTTATCTGTTAAGAAACTTTGCAACAGAACCCACATTCTTTTAAATAGGCCACTTCATAAGAAAAAGGAATCCAGCACCTACTATATACAGGTGCTGGATTCCTTGTTTTTCAACATATTGATAAAATGTGTGTTATTTTTTAAAGTAATCACTTTTCCAGTTTCTTCCTTTTTAAATAGGGTTATTTTTCAGTAGATGATAAAATTTCAATAATCTGTGGGACGCTAGGATTGCTTATGTAGTAATACACTTCTAAACCTCTTCTATCAAATCCTAAAATTTTCCCTTTCATTTTAGATAGATGCTGTGAAACAGTTGATTGTGGCATTTGTAACTTCTTAACAAGTTCTGTAACATTTAATATATTGTACTGCGTAAGAATTGCCGTGATTTGCACACGGACTGGATGTGATAGTGTTTTTAGCATTTCTATATTCTCGTCAGATACAAGTGTTTGTTTGTAGTTCATTGTGTATTTCTCCTTTTATATGTGTGTTTTATTTAGTGATAAAGTTCTAAAATAAATACATACTTCTAATGCCCAATTTATATCTTTTTCTAGCTTTGTCTCTTTAGCCATTATTCCTAGCTTCTAGAACTTGATTTCCCTTAATATTCTCCTTTCTAATCGGCTATAGCGCTATATTGTCATGGAATACACCCACTTTCCTTCCTTATTAACTGAAAGGTATCCAATAACTCGTCTATTCGGTAATAACGAGTTTCTTTGTACAGTGAAATTTATTGCAAAGTACATATATAGAGTCACTATTCATGCCGTCAACTTAAGATCTGATTTATGCCTAATTGAGCCAAAAAATGTTGCTCAATAAATTGATTAATTTTCATTAATTCTGAAGGAGAAGGAAAGGAAGAAACCTTAATGGTTGGGATGTGCTCTATCTGCATAACGGATTGATTATTAATATTTGTCATAATAAGCAAATCAAATTCCTCATTTTTGTATATCAAATCTATGCTGGTAGCATCCAACGCTAAGATAATCAACTGCTGTCCATAGTGATATTTTAATACTTCTCTTATATAATCTCTTTCAATATACGTACTACACATTAAAGCAACTTGAATAGTCTGTTGATTTTTTTTTCGTAAAATTGCAGCTTGAATGATGGAAAATAGTTCCAAAATATCGTTTTTCTTAAGAGTAAATACTACATTTAAATACTTTTTCGCCATTTCTTCTACAATATGAAAAAGTGGATTAGATTCAAAATAAGAAAGATATAGTAATATGGAACTTCTTCCAGCTTCTACTTCAAATTCTGTTTCAAGTGTTTTTCTCTTCAATAATTTGTATAAACAAAACAAAAAGTCATCATCCTGCAATAGATTAAAACCCATATATCCAGAAATACCATTTAAAAACTTAGTAAAAGGGTGTGCTTTTTCATTTTTTATTCTGGATCGAAGATTATGAAGATGTTTTGAACGATTTAGTGGCCTTTCTTCACTCACAAGATACATACAAAAATAAAGAATTTCTTGCAGTTTTATATCTTGGGACGAATACCTGACCATATAATGTGTCAATTCTTCAGAAAAATCAAAGTATAAACTTCCTTTAAAGTTAGTTAAGACCCTTTTAGGAAACGAGACAAAATGCCCCGCGGAAGTACGAAGATTAGAGATATACATAATCATTGTAAGTCGTTGCAAAGCGCCTATTCGAAGCGGTATGGAGTACTTTGCACTCAGCCGCATTAATGTTGATTGAAATTCCATTGCATCTTTATTATTTTTAATAGTATGAGGTTCAAATGCTATAAAATCCAAAAATTGTATCATAAAGCGTCGAATTTTTTTTTCTTCTCCTTCTATTTTAAAAGGACTAGCACTCAAAGTAACACCAGCTTGTTGTATTATATTCTTTAATGTTTTAAGATAACGATATACTGTGGAACGACTCATACAAATCCCTTGGGAAATCTGTGAAATGGTAACACCATTATTCATAAGTATTATATTTAATATATAAAAATGGGGATTTTTTTCTCTTATTCTTCTCATTAAATTTTCTAAAGTACCATTTTCAGGTTTAATTAGGCTAATTTTAGCTGCCTCGTCCTTCTCAAAACCCCATCCCTCAGGAAAAATAGCCTCCAGGAATTCTAAATCACGACAGATTGTACTTTTAGGAAAACCTGTTTTTTTCGATAATTCTGCTAAACTACTCCATTCATCAGCATAAAATAAATAAAAAATTAAGTCTGAATAACGTTTACCAAATCGATTCATTGCATCACCTATTCACTCCAAATTTTATATACTATTCGTTAGTTCTTCTAATGGAATAAAGAATACCTCATTGCATTGATGAAATCGTAGTCTCAAAACAATAAAAGCTAGGTGAAGGTTCCCCCCCCCGATAAATCGAAATTATCTACCCCAAGAATAGAAAAAAATCTTCATTCTACTTCAATATGCTTTGTATATTGAAGTAGTTTGTTAGTGTAATTGAAATATTTTAATTTTCTTTCAACGTGAAATTCATTTTTTTATGGTGCATCAATTAATTTCCAATTAATTTCCCCTGTATAATCTCCTATGTGGACAAACGGATTAATTTTTAATAAAATTCCTTGATCCGTTTGCCAGTTTATTGATACTTCTTGTGGACTTTCGGTAACATGCTCATAAACATTCGTGGCAACCCCTAGCTTCATTGTAGATTCATTTCCGTTTTCATCCAAAAATGTTAACGCATCTTTTAAATAATTACCCTTACCATCAGAAAAGTCTTCCGTTAACGTGGCTGTGAGACGCCATGAGTTCCCTTTTCCACGCGTATCTTTCACACGAATATCCCAATCATTCCCTCGTTTTGAAAAAGTGGGTTGACTAGAAATTTTTACATTTTCAAAACTTACATTGTCAGCTACACTTGTGAAATTTAATTTTCCAGTTACATTTACCGTTAGTTTTTCCGTATTGGATTGTCGACTCGTATCATCTACGGCATAGACAGTAACTTGATGTATGCCTAAAGATAATTGATCTGCTGGAATCGTGTATTGGTAGTTAACTTCTTCACCTTTGTTAGTAGAATTTGATACACTTGGAGCAAATTTTACCGGCGTACCACCATCCACTACATAATATAAATCTACTGCATTACTATCAAGATCGCTCCAACTCCCGCTAATTGTATACCCAGTACCAAAATCAAGAGGAATTTCTTTATCCGCATCCGTTAACGTGATGGTTGGTGGACTTTCAACAATGATTTTTACACTAGCAGGACTTGACGAAGCTCCGTCATCATCAGATGAAATAACTTGA
>NUMR01000064.1 GCA_002578045.1 Bacillus cereus | reverse complement strand
AAGCCCGATTGGTGTGAGCTCATAATCAGTGGGGATGGACAAAACCCCCACTGATTAAAGTTTCACTTTATTATTTTTTCGTTAATATCGTGTTATAATGTTTGAAAAGTAAAGGGAGGAAAGCACGTTGATAGATGCATTAGATGTAATGAGTAACTTGGATAAAGTCCTTCCTTATTATCAAGCTATTTTTAGTGCTGATGAGCATACAGTAATTGGATATGAAGTAGTAGGACGTATTCAAACAGAAGAGGGCATACAAAGTTTAGCTTCGTTCTTTCATGATGATTCTATTCCAAGTGAGTTTCAACTGGAAGCGGATAACATCATAGTAGAAAAAGCTTTAAATCGTTATTTAGAAAGCGATCAAAAATTATTATTATTTATACATCGGAATGCTAGCGTATTAATGAATGATGAAGATGAAAGTTTACTTCAACTTTTATTAATGTATGAAAAACAAGGTTTAAATTTGAACCACATTGTTTTAGAGATTACAGAACATGAATGTAAAGAAGATACCGAGCAATTTAATTATTTGCTTATGTATTATCGTACATATGGTATTCAAATTTCGATTAATAAAGTGGGAACGGGTACAAGTAATTTAGAACGTATTAGCGTGTTAGCACCAGATATTTTAAAAGTGGATTTAACAAACTTAAGGCAAACTGCACTTTTACAATCTTATCAAGATATTTTATATTCCTTATCATTACTTGCTAGAAGAATTGGCGCGACATTGTTATATGAAGAAATTGATGCTTTTTATCAACTACAATATGCTTGGAAAAACGGTGGTAGATATTATCAAGGTAATTATTTGAAAGAATGTTTACCTGATTTTATTGAAACGAATGTTTTAAAAGAGCGACTTGGTAATGAATGTCATCAGTTTATTCAGCATGAGAAGAAGAAGTTGCAAAAAATTTATAATTTAACAGAGATGTTACGTGATCGAATTGGCGATGTTCTATCCAAACAAAAAAAGAATGAAGATATAAATAATTGGTTAGTACAATTTAGCCAAAGTGTATCACAGTGTAGTTTTCGCATATTTATTTGTAATGAAGATGGTTTCCAACAATCAGGTAATATTATGAAAAAAGATGGGGAATGGATTGTGATGCCAGAGTATTATATGAAGAACTGGAGTTGGCGCCCGTATTTTTTAGAGAATATCATGAAAATGCGTTTTGAAAATAAGGCGAGGCTTTCGGATTTATATACCGATATTGAAACCGGTGAAATGGTACGAACATTTTCTTTCCCGATTGATGATGAAAACTTTTTATTTATAGATTTATCTTATGAATATTTATATGAAGAAGATGTTTTATTTTAATGTACGAAGAGATTCGTGCATTTTTTTGTTTATTTTTATCAGAAATTGGTAATGGTGAAAAAGGTGATGAAAATGCTGTCTATCGTTGTAAAGATTTTACGAACGAAACCATCCCTTTCTTTGCATAATCATTGTTACAATGAATACTACAAAGACAAGTTCTTTTAAAAGGAAGGTGAAAAAATGAGGAAATATGGAATATGGTTTGTTCTATTTGTATGTGTTGCCTTTCTAGTTGGTTATAGTGTTACAACTGTTTTAGGAAAAGAGGAATTGAAAGTCGATCGGAAAGAAGTGTTTACAACAATACAAAAAGGCTATGAGACCCAATTTTCAATTCGTGGGAAGCATTTGCCAATGAACAAGATGATAGAGATGTTATCACCTTATTTTACAGATAATTTCCTTCAAGTATTTACAGATGAAAATAGTAGAAGTGATAAACAAAGTGGTGAATATTTACTTCCAGCAAAAGAAGCACCGTTTTCTTTTAATTCAGAAACGAAAATGTCGTATGATGAAGAGCATAAAAATTTATACGTATATGAGCGGGCGAAAAGTGGTCAATATCAAATTGTAACGTTGCAAAGGGATCAGGGGAAATGGAAACTAGCAGGATATCATGAAAGTCAGGAGCTTTTAACTGAAATAAAAAGGCTACAACAATTATAAAAATATAGGAATAGGTATCTACCTATTCCTATTCTATATTGAGTAGCTGTTGTAATTTTTCGATTTGAAAGCCTGCAACCACTTCGTCGTCGATTACAACTGTTGGAGTTGAATAGGAATCATAATCGTATAAAAGACGATTGCGAGCAGCAGCGTCTTTTTTTACGTCAAATTCTTCATATGCAACGTTATTATGCTTTAAAAATTCTTTCACAATGACACATGGCGGACAATCGGGTTGTGTGTAAACCTCAATTTTTTTCATTGCAATTCCTCCTTTTTCTGTTTTTTATTATATTCTTCCAGTTTAAAAATCGCAATAAAGAAGGAAGAAGATGTTCTTTCTGTTTTTTCCTTCGTATTTCGACAAATTTTTAGTTGAGTTTCTTGCCAATAACCTTTATCCTAGAGTGTGGAACATTTTTTCTGCTATGACGGATAGAATGAGTATAGCTGTAAAACCTATTGGTAGGAAGATTAGAGAAAGGAGAGATTTCATGTCTCTACTCCAAGGAATTTTAACTCGACTTGTTAGTCTACAAGAACAAGCTGAAAGCGGTGAAGTAGCACAACGCTATTTTGAGGTGAACGGTGAGCGCAAATGTAGCGTGAAATTTTTCGATAAAAGTGAAATGTATGAGTTAGAAGTGTATCAACAAGGTGAAAAACCTCAAGTGTATCAATTCGATAATATCGACATGGTTGCAATTGAGATTTACGATATCGTTTCTTGATACATATAAAAAAGGTACTGTAATATGGCAGTACCTTTTTTAGTTCTATTACTTTTTAGTATATATGTATAGGAATTTTTCGTTTTTCCTACAATGGTAATAAAGTGAAACTTTAATCAGTGGGGGTTTGTTCTTTCCCAATGATTATTAGCCTGACTCCCACTTAACTTCTTTGCTTTCGCTGAATGTTGAGGTAGGGGTCTTACTGTTCGCAAATAGCGGGATAAAGAAGGAGGTGTGTTGTATGGAGCGTTTACCAGTTGTGGTTTGTCCTAATTGCCAAAATTCTGATGAGATTATTCATGTATTAACAGCTCAATCTAATCAAAATGTAATTTATACATGTCAAGTTTGCCATTATGTAATTCGAAATATTGAAACGAGTAAAGGATAGTAAGTTATAATTTTTGTTTTTGTCCTATATAATGAAAATACGAAAGGTCTGTCTAATTGAAGGGACGTGACTATGTGGACGGTGAACATAAATTTTATAATGTTTCAGAGAGACATTTGAATTTCGATACGGTCTTTAATCGCATTTGTAGTTTCATTGAAAAGGATCCACGAAATTTATATCGATTATCTATTGGGACAGACTCACAAGCACATCAAAAAGATATGAGATTTATTACGGCAATCCATATTCATCGTGTTGGGAAAGGGGCCTGGGGATGTTTACACCATAGATCAGTAAAAGATAAGCCGACAACATTACGTGAGAAAATATATTTAGAAACGCAGTGTAGTCAAGAAATCGCATGCCTATTTAATCCTAATCATATACAAACAATATGGGATGTATTGCATCCATATGTTCAGGATGGGGCAGGATTCATAATGGAAATTCATTTGGACATAGGGAACGATGGTTTAACAAAAGAATTTATTTTAGATATGACAGAGAAAATCCAAGCGATGGGATTAACTGCAAAAATTAAACCGGATTCTTATGCGGCGTTTAGTTATGCAAATCGATATACAAAATAACAATTCATTTTAAATATTTATAATAGTTACATGTTCCTTATGAAAAACTGAATATTACATCTATTAAATAGACTGGAAATTTTATATAATAAGGATAACGATGCGAGTATAAGGAGAGGAGTATATGCAAAGGGAATTTGTTTTAACGAAAGAAGAACAAAGTTTGTTACTAGATATTCTATTTCAACAAAATTATGCGAGTGAAATTTTAGCTGTGGAACTTACAGATATTGAGAATGGTTTAAAACAGACAGATGTGACGCAATATAAAAAAATCACTAGGCTATTTTACAGATTAAAAAATAAAGGGTATTAAGAGCTACCGGAATGGTAGTCTTTTTTTTCTGTTGTATGCTAAAATAGCTGTGTAATTGTATTTTTATTAAAATACAGTAGGACAAAATAATAATGTGAAAACGCTGTCATAAAATATGAATAGAGTCGGTGGATATAAGCTGGAAAAAGGGAAAATGGGGGATGTAACATGATTAGTATTCCGAAAGATGAGTTTCAACAAATTTTTGTGAAAGATTTAATCATTTCATCAGAAAAGGTAGCGCATGTCCAAATCGGGAATGGTTTAGAGCATGCTTTACTCGTTCTGGTTAAATCTGGATATTCGGCGATACCTGTTTTAGACCCAATGTATAAACTGCATGGGTTGATTAGTACTGCTATGATATTAGATGGTATGTTAGGTTTAGAACGTATTGAGTTTGAAAGGCTTGAGAATATGAAAGTGGAACAAGTGATGAAGGAAGATATTCCGGTTCTTAAGTTAGAAGATTCATTTTCTAAAGCTTTGGAAATGACAATTAATCATCCTTTTATTTGTGCTGTCAATGAAGAAGGCTATTTTGAGGGTATTTTAACACGCAGAGCGATTTTAAAATTATTGAATAAAAAAGTGCGGCAGCATAATCGATAGATAATGTGAGAAAAGTGACTTCATAGAAAAGGAGAAGTCACTTTTTTTCGTGCATATCAGTTGCGTATGTATTATATTTAAAAAGATATAATACATACGGAAAGTTTGAACTGAAAAATCGTATTCTCTGTATAAAAGTATGCAATTAAATTAAGAATGAAAAGCTTATTGAAATAAGGTGTATGGAAGCTAAGGAAAGAGGGAGAAAGTTGCAAATTGATGATTTTCAAATGATGGTTGTGTTAGCTCAGGAATCAAATATGAGAAAAGCGGCGGAACGTTTATTTGTTTCCCAACCTGCGCTTAGTCAACGATTACAATCTATGGAGAAACAATGGGGCATGAAATTTTTTATTCGTTCACAAAAAGGATTGACAATTACACCTGAAGGGGAAAAAGTCGCAAATTATGCAAAAGAAATGTTGCAAAGAGAAGAGGATATTAAAAGCGAACTGGCAGTTTTTAGAACGGAAACATATGGAACGTTAAAAATAGCTGTTGCCTCGGTTATTGGTCAATATTGGCTTCCGCCAGTCTTGAAAAAGTTTGTGCATAAATACCCTTCTGTGAAGATATCTTTGTTCACTGGTTGGAGTAGTGAGGTACAAAAACAATTTTATGAGGGCGATGTTCATGTAGCTATATTAAGGGGATCGCAGGAATACAAGGGACAAAAGCAACAATTATTTAAAGATGAATTATATTTAGTTGATAAAGAAATAAAAGACATTTCGATGTTAAAAGAAACAAATAGACCATTTATTCAATTTAAAAGTGATTCGACTTATTATGGTCAAATACAAAATTGGTGGTATGGGTTATTCTCTAACCCACCTAAGCGAACAATTGTAGTTGACCAAATTGAGACGTGCAAACAACTTGTCCTAAATGGTATAGGTTATGCGTTATTGCCTTCTACAGTATTAAAGGAAGTGCAGGAAAATATGTATAAAACACCTGTTCAATTAACGAGAGAAACATGGTTGTTAACGAGTGAATCAGCAAGACAATTGAAGCAAGTACAAGCGTTTTTAGAAATTATAGAAGAAATTCAAATGGAAAAATAAGATTATTGTCTTGCTACTCGCTTTATCGTTTGGTAGAGTAACATTATAAATGGATTTAGGAGGCAACAAGAATGAAAATGATGGACGCTAACGAAATTATTTCGTTTATTCAAAAAAGTGAAAAGAAAACTCCTGTAAAGGTATACATAAAAGGGGATTTAAAAGAAGTAACATTCCCTGAAACAGTACAAGCATTTGTAAACAAAAAATCTGGTGTGTTATTTGGAGAATGGTCTGAAATTCAGTCAATTCTTGATGGAAGTAACAAGCACATCGTGGACTACGTTGTGGAAAATGATTGTCGTAATTCTGCAATTCCAATGCTTGATTTAAAAGGTATTAAAGCTCGCATTGAGCCAGGCGCAATTATTCGTGACCACGTTGAAATCGGTGACAACGCTGTAATCATGATGAATGCAACAATTAACATCGGTGCTGTAATTGGTGAAGGTTCTATGATTGACATGAATGCAGTACTTGGTGGACGTGCAACCGTCGGTAAAAACTGTCATGTAGGTGCAGGTGCTGTACTTGCAGGTGTTATTGAGCCACCTTCTGCAAAACCAGTTATTGTTGAAGATGATGTAGTAATTGGTGCAAACGTAGTTGTTTTAGAGGGCGTTACAGTAGGTAAGGGTGCTGTTGTAGCAGCAGGTGCTGTTGTAACAGAAGATGTGCCTCCATACACAGTTGTTGCAGGAACGCCAGCACGTGTAATTAAAGAAATTGATGAGAAGACAAAAGCAAAAACTGAAATTAAACAAGAGCTTCGTCAATTAAACCCAGAGAAATAAAAACAAAAAAGCGTAAGAGCGTAATGGGCTCTTACGCTTTTTATAGATAGAGGTGCAAAAATGACAGAAAGAAAATTCGTCCAAATTCGTAGAGATTTACATAAAATTCCTGAGATTGGATTTAAAGAATGGAAAACACAGCAGTATATTTTAGATTATATAGGAACGCTTCCGAATGAATATGTAGAAGTGAAGATATGGAAAACGGGTGTAATTGTTAAAGTAAATGGAAAAAATCCAGAAAAAATAATAGGTTATCGTGCAGATATAGACGGTTTACCGATAACAGAGGAAACTGGATATGAATTTGCTTCTGTACATGAAGGAATGATGCATGCATGTGGACATGATTTGCATACAACAATAGGTTTAGGGCTTCTAACAGCAGCTGTGAGTGAAAGAATAGATGATGATCTTGTATTTCTATTCCAGCCAGCAGAAGAAGGGCCAGGGGGGGCTCTTCCTATGTTAGAAAGTGAAGAGTTAAAAGAATGGAAACCGAATATAATTCTTGGTCTTCATATTGCACCTGAATACGCTGTAGGAACAATTGCAACAAAAGAAGGTCTGCTATTTGCGAATACATCAGAGTTATATGTTGATTTAAAAGGAAAAGGTGGACATGCTGCATATCCGCATACAGCAAACGATATGATTGTGGCAGCAAGTTACCTTGTTACACAACTTCAATCCGTTATTAGTCGTAATGTGAATCCACTTGATAGTGCGGTAATTACAATTGGGAAAATTACAGGTGGTACAGTTCAAAATATTATCGCAGAGAAATCTCGCTTAGAAGGGACAATTCGAACATTATCAGTAGAGTCGATGCAGCGTGTTAAAAGTAGAATTGAGGCAATTGTTGCAGGAATAGAAGCTTCCTTCCAATGCGAAGCAGTTATTGACTATGGAGCAATGTATCATCAAGTGTATAACCATGAAGAGTTAACGAGAGAGTTTATGCAATTTGTACATGAACAAACTGATATGAATGTCATTACATGTACCGAAGCAATGACAGGTGAAGATTTTGGTTATATGCTCCGAGAGATTCCTGGATTTATGTTTTGGCTTGGAGTAAATTCAGAATATGGTTTACATCATGCGAAATTAAAACCAGATGAAGAAGCGATTGGAAAGGCAATCGTATTTTTAGACCAATATATAAAGTGGAAAGGGAATAGAAATTAAAATTCCCACTTTCTTAAAGGTTACAAAGATACTTTTTGTTTTAAGGTGTAAGTAGTATTTGTATATGCTGGTTTTAGACATTCACATACAAATAAAGGCATGAAGATTCTTACTTAAAAAGTTCAATGGTTTGTCTTAATAATGAGCAGGGGTTTTTAGCCGCTGCTCATTATTAATTGCCATTTGTTAGGAGTAACTACTGTATATGTGTTTACTTTTCGTGTAGAAAGTGTGTAAAATCAATGTGAAACATAGAAAAAAGGGTGGGGAATTACGTGCAAATGAGCAGTGCAATTTTGTGTTTTGTCTTATATGCGTATGTTATTCTTGCAGCGGTTTATTTTGGGATAAGTTTTTATGTCTACCGTTTAGTAGATAATAATGAGTATGACGAAACATATAAATGGGTGAAGAGATATTTATCACCTGTACTAGAAATTATGAATGGGTTTGTGCTCTTTTTATTTATTGGATTAATTGCTTTCTCAACGAGTTTAGTAGGGAATAAAACTACGTTATTTGTACTAGGTATCATTATTTTTATGTTGTTAGGAATCAGGATTGGTAATACGGTGTTTTGGAATGAGAGAAAAGTAGATGGTTGGACGGGAATGCTGATCCCTTGTATGCTAGCTGCAATCGTGACAAATATAGAACACGAATATTATCAATTACATTTTTGGCTTATTATCGTTTTAACAATTCTTTCTGTTTTGTATATAAGTACAGTCGTACTAACATACATTGCACATGAAAAAGGAGATGTGAAAGGCACGCGCTTCTTTAGAGGACAAGCATTATTTTGGAGTGTGCCGACAATGGTAGTTATAGGGATTATTGCGATATTAGTAAATGGATATCAATTTTCTAATTGGCAACTGTTTTTAGAAAATTGGTGGATTTTCATTCTTTCATTCATTGCTTTTTTAGGTGCAACACACTATTTATTCCATCAACATCATTACATATGGGCGCTGTTATTTGCATTTACGCAGCTTCTATTTGCTTTTTTCGGTCAAGAAACATTATTGTTCGTTTTTGAAACATTTAGTTCATTTGGAAATATATTTGTATTTGGCATGTTACTTGTTGGTATCGCTTTTTATTTACAACAATATTTTTATATGCAAAAACAAAAGTGATAGATATATACAGGTTTTTGTGACGTATATAAAGTATGTTACAATGAAAATACATAGTACTTGAAGTTATTGGAGGAATTCCTGTGAGTGAGAAAGAAAAAGAATTTGCCATCATTGGGCTTGGCCGTTTTGGTGGAAGTATTTGCCGAGAACTAGCTCAATTAGGTATGGAAGTAATGGCAATTGATTCAGATGAGGATAAAATTAATGAGTTTGCAAATATAGCTTCACATGCTGTAATTGCAGATTCAACAGATGAGATGGTATTAAAAAGTCTCGGTATTCGTAATTTTGATCATGTAGTCGTTGCTATTGGAGATAATTTAAATTCAAGTATTTTGACAACGTTAATTTTGAAAGAGTTAGGTGTAAAAAATATTA
The DNA here is from genome assembly GCA_002578045.1 of Bacillus cereus. GTDB lineage: Bacteria > Bacillota > Bacilli > Bacillales > Bacillaceae_G > Bacillus_A > Bacillus_A cereus_AK. The sequence goes on along the minus strand of NUMR01000064.1, from coordinate 37,270 downwards.
CTGTAAAAGCTCAAAATGATTATCATGAAAAAGTATTAAGTAAAATAGGTGCGGATCACATTGTGCATCCAGAACGTGATATGGGGAAACGGATTGCTAATAATATTGCATCAAGTAATGTATTAGACTATCTTGAGCTTTCAGATGAGCATAGTATTGTAGAGATTATTGCAAATAAAAAAATTGATGGGCATTCTTTAATCGAATTAGATATTCGTGCGAAATTTGGATTGAATATTGTAGCAATTAAACGAGGTAAAGAAGTTATCGTATCTCCTCGCGCTACGGAAAATATTCAAGCGGGAGATATATTAATTGTAATTGGTCATGATGATGAAGTGGATCGTTTTAAACACTTTTTAAGATGAGAGAAAAGGACAATGCCATGAGTGCACTGTCCTTTTTCTTATATTTCCATAATGATTGGTAAAATCATTGGTCGACGTTTCGTTTTCTCGTATAGGAATGGTGCTAATGTATCTGTAATTTCATTTTTAATTTCAGACCATTGTGTTGTTTTACGCGCCATTACTTTTTCTAAATGAGTTGTAATTAATGTTTGTGCATCATTGATTAAATCGCTGCTTTCACGCATGTAAACGAAACCACGTGAAATGATATCAGGTCCTGCTGCAACTTTAAATTCTTTCATATCGATGCTTACAACTACAATTACAAGCCCCTCTTCAGAAAGGATACGGCGATCACGTAATACAATATTACCGATATCTCCAATACCGTTTCCGTCAATGTAGACCGAACCAGATGGGATTTTCCCTGCTACGCTAGCTTCATCCGAACGTAAAGCAAGAACATCTCCATTATCCATAATGAAGCAGTTTTCTTCTGGGATACCACAATCGTTTGCTATGTTCATATGCATACGTTGCATGCGATACTCACCATGAATTGGCATGAAGTATTTCGGTTTAATTAGACGTAACATTAACTTTTGTTCTTCTTGTCCACCATGTCCACTCGTATGGATATTTGAAAGTTTCCCGTGAATTACATCAGCGCCAGCGCGGTATAACATGTTAATTGTACGACTTACGCTAATTGTATTTCCTGGAATTGGTGAAGAAGAGAAAACAACTGTATCGCCAGGAATAATTTGAATTTGGCGGTGTGTACCGTTCGCAATACGTGAAAGTGCTGCCATCGGCTCACCTTGACTACCTGTACATAAAATAACAATTTGATTAGCTGGTAGTCGATTTAACTGAGATGCATCTATGAACGTATCCTTTGGACAACGGATATAGCCAAGGTTTTGACCGATTTCAATTGCCGCCTCCATACTTCGACCAAACACAGCTACTTTACGGTTGTTTTCAACAGCAGCTTCAACAACTTGTTGTAAGCGGTGGATATTTGATGCAAAAGTTGCGAATATAATACGTCCTTCTACTTTACGGAAAATGTCTTGAATACTATCACCAACGCGACGTTCAGACATTGTAAAGTTTGGAACTTCACTGTTCGTACTATCAGATAATAGACATAGTACACCATCCTTGCCGATTTCAGCCATTTTTGTTAAATCTGCTGGTTCGCCAACTGGTGTAAAATCAAATTTAAAATCACCTGTATGAACAACTTGACCTTGAGGTGTTTTCACAACAACGCCGTACGAATCTGGAATACTGTGAGTTGTACGGAAGAAGGATACAGACGTCTTTTTAAATTTAATAACGTCATCTTCTTGAATCTCGTAAAGCTTTGCTTTACGAAGTAATCCGTGTTCTTCTAATTTATTTTTGATGAGTGCAATTGCTAATTTTCCGCCATAAATCGGAATATTCACTTGACGTAATAGGTAAGGGATTCCACCGATATGATCTTCGTGACCATGTGTAATGAATAATCCTTTGATTTTATCTTCGTTTCGCACAAAATAAGTGTAATCTGGTATTACATAATCGATTCCGAGAAGTTCGTCCTCTGGAAATTTAATTCCAGCATCAATTATAATAATTTCATCTTGAAATTGAACAGCATATGTATTTTTTCCGATTTCCCCAAGTCCACCGAGAGCAAATACAGCAACTTGATCATTCTTTAGAAATTTCATATCGCTATACAATTTCCGCTAATGTTAAATCAGCGTTTTGTTTTTCATATTCAAGATGAGCGCCAGTAACAGACTGAACAAACTCGATATTATATGCGAACTTATTTAATTTTGTACGAACATCCTTTTCAGACGTAGCCTCTAAATATAAAACTTTTGTATTTTCACGTACTGGAACCTCAGTCATTTTTTCTTGGTAAAATACTTTAAAAATCATTTGGAAAACCTCTCCTTGTCTATGTTTTGCATTATCTGTTACTTATTATAAAGCAAACAGTTACGATTTTCATGTTTTTTCGAATGAGAATGAAGAAAAAGCCCGAAATGGGCACAATTTAAGCGATTGTCTTTTTACGGACTAGATCGTTTAAATAACGCTTGAGCTTTTTCTTCAGCTTCTTCAGCATGATTACTCCTTCCTTTCCTTATTTTAAACATGCATGTTACTAGGGGAAACTCTATCTCTGACATAAGAAAGAGGGCAAAAGTGAATTGTGAATCTTGTTCTTTCTCATACAGTGAAAGTTATGCTATAGTAACGATTAGTAGCCGTTAGTTATAGGTATAGTATGAGAAAGAATGGAAAAGAAAATTCATAAAACAAGTATTCACCTTTTTTACTAATATATATATATATATATGCATAGTTCATAAATAAGGTCAGAAAGTGAACGCTTTCTTCACAGATGCTTAATATGTTATACTTTTTTTTAGAATTTGAAAAGCGATAATCAAAATGGGAATTTAGAGTGCCAGAAAGGATTTTGACAAATGAATGATAAAATTGTCTTTTTTGATATTGATGGAACATTATTAGATCATGATAAAAAAATTCCACAATCTACACGGGATGCAGTAAAACATTTACAAGAAAAAGGTGTGCATGTAGCAATTGCGACAGGACGTGCTCCTTTTATGTTTGAAGATATTCGTAAGGAACTTAATATACATAATTATGTTAGCTTTAATGGACAGTATGTTGTCTTCGAAGATGAGGTAATATTTAATAATCCGCTACATCCAGATGCTCTATATAAGTTTACTCAGTTTGCAAAGGAAGAAGGATATCCACTCGTATATCTTGATCATCAAGAAATGAGAGCGACAGTGGAGTACCATGATTATGTGAAAGAAGGTTTTGGAAGTTTACATTTTGAGCATCCGGCATATGAACCTAATTTTTATGAGAAACGTGATATTTATCAAACACTTCTTTTCTGTGAAATAAATGAAGAGGAAAAGTTTATTAATCATTATCCGGATTTTCATTTTATTCGTTGGCATGCCCATTCCATGGATATCATTCCAAATGGTGGTTCTAAGGCGAAAGGGATTGAGAAATTTATTGAAAAATTAGGATTTAACCATGAACAAGTGTATGCATTTGGGGATGGTTTAAATGATTTAGAAATGATCGAAGCAGTTGGAACAGGTATTGTGATGGGGAATGGTCATGAAGATTTGAAAAAACTTGCAAATTATGTGACAAAGGATGTTAGTGAAGACGGTATATATCATGGATTAAAATGGGCTGGCTTGTTATAAGTACATATGGAATCTATTTCATAGAATAAAAAGGCGGGAGATTAACTTCCGCCTTTTTATTCTTATTGCTCTAAAGGATTTGAATCATCGGGAGCGGCAAATGGATTTTCTTTATTAATATGGTCATAGAACATAACGCCATTTAAATGATCAATCTCATGTTGGAATACGATTGCTGGTAAACCTTTTAAACGTAATTTTACTTCTTCTCCGTTAATAGATGTTGCTTTCACTGTAATTCTTGTGTAACGAGGGACGTAACCAGGTACTTCACGGTCTACAGATAGACAGCCTTCACCGTTTGGTAAATAAGTACGTTCAACAGAATGACTAATGATTTTCGGATTGAATAATGCATGACTATATAACGTACCGTTCGTATCAGTTACATGAACCGCGATCATTTTCTTTGAAATACCGATTTGTGGAGCCGCTAATCCGATTCCAGGACGTAAATTATATTTTTCAGCCATTTCAGGATCTTGGCTATTTATTACAAATTCAATCATTTCTTTAAGGGTATTTGTATCTTCTTCGCTTGCAGGTAAAGATACCTTTTCTGCAACATCGCGCAAAATTGGATTTCCTTCGCGAATTACATCATTCATTGTAAGCATATGTAATCTCTCCTTTCCTCTTTAGTCTACCAAAGGAGATGAAAAAAGTCATCGGCAAGTAAGGACTCTCTTCGGAAATCGTTCTTCTATAGATGAGTTATGTATGTGATAAAAAGAAAAGACGGCAAAGCCGTCTGTTTCTTTCCATAGTTGTTTCATGTTACATTAGCGAATGCAAGCAGCACCAACGATAATTAAAAGGATAAACAACACAACGATTAAGGCAAATCCGCGTCCAGATCCACCACAAGAACCGCCATAACCGTAGAAAGGATATGAACAAGTTGGATAGCAATATGAGTATCCGTACATGAGATGACCTCCTTTATCATTTCCCGCTAATACTGCGGTTACTATACTGTATGGAGGAGAGAGTAGAAATGTATAGATATTTACCTAAAAAAGGAAGGCGTGTTTGTATATTTTTGCTATGAAGAGAGAAAAACTAAAGAAAATTAAATCGTTTACATATTATTCTAAGAGAAAAAACAAGGTAAAAAGGGAACAATATAACAGTAGGTTAATGCTTACTAATACAGATGCGGAAAATAAAAACACGTTTGTGTAGTAGAAACCTGCATGTTATTTATAAAAAAAACGTATTCAAAGTAATTGACATCTTAATTAGAATAGTTGTAAACTAAGAAACGTGATCAAGATTGTATTAATATGTTTCTGAAAAAACATTAGTACAGATTGTTAGGTACACAAAATTATTCTCAACTGACAGACAAACATGTTGGTTTACATCGTTGCGCTTTTTAAACTGGAAAATAGTCAGTGAAAGCGTTTCAGAATATGGTTCAAGAGAGGAAGAGGTGAACGGAATGGGTACGAAAACAAAAAAGACCCTATTTAATGTTGATGAGCAAATGAAAGCTATTGCAGCTCAATTTGAAACATTACAAATTTTAAATGAAAACGGCGAGGTTGTGAATGAAGCAGCAATGCCTGAATTATCTGATGATCAATTAAAAGAATTAATGCGTCGTATGGTGTATACTCGCGTATTAGACCAACGTTCTATTTCTTTAAACCGTCAAGGACGTTTAGGTTTCTACGCACCTACAGCTGGACAAGAAGCTTCTCAATTAGCAAGTCATTTCGCACTTGAAGCAGAAGACTTCATTTTACCAGGATACCGTGATGTACCACAATTAGTATGGCACGGCTTACCATTATACCAAGCATTCTTATTCTCTCGTGGACACTTCATGGGTAACCAAATGCCTGAGAATGTAAATGCACTTGCTCCACAAATCATTATCGGTGCGCAAATCATCCAAACTGCTGGTGTTGCGTTAGGTATGAAACTACGTGGTAAAAAATCTGTTGCAATTACTTACACTGGTGACGGTGGTGCTTCACAGGGTGACTTCTACGAAGGTATGAACTTTGCAGGTGCATTCAAAGCTCCAGCAATCTTCGTTGTTCAAAACAACCGTTATGCAATCTCTACTCCAGTAGAAAAGCAATCTGCAGCTAAAACTGTAGCACAAAAAGCAGTAGCAGCAGGTATTTATGGAATTCAAGTAGACGGTATGGACCCATTAGCTGTATACGCAGCAACTGCTTTTGCTCGTGAGCGTGCAGTAAATGGTGAAGGCCCTACTTTAATCGAGACTTTAACATTCCGTTACGGTCCACATACAATGGCTGGTGATGACCCAACTCGTTACCGTACAAAAGATATTGAAAACGAATGGGAACAAAAAGACCCAATCGTACGCTTCCGTAAGTTCTTAGAAGCTAAAGGCCTATGGTCTCAAGAAGTTGAAGAGAAAGTAATCGAAGAAGCGAAAGAAGATATTAAACAAGCAATCGCTAAGGCTGACCAAGCTCCAAAACAAAAAGTTACTGATTTAATGGAAATCATGTACGAAAAAATGCCGTATAACTTAGCTGAACAATATGAAATTTACAAAGAAAAGGAGTCGAAGTAAGCCATGGCTCAAATGACAATGATTCAAGCAATCACTGATGCTTTACGCGTTGAAATGAAAAATGACCCTAACGTACTTGTATTTGGTGAAGACGTTGGTGTAAACGGCGGTGTATTCCGTGCTACTGAAGGTTTACAAGCTGAATTCGGTGAAGATCGTGTAATGGATACTCCACTTGCAGAGTCTGGTATTGGTGGACTTGCAGTTGGTCTTGCACTTGAAGGATTCCGTCCAGTACCAGAAATCCAATTCTTCGGTTTCGTTTATGAAGTAATGGATTCAATTTCTGGTCAATTAGCTCGTATGCGTTACCGTTCTGGTGGACGTTGGACTGCTCCAGTAACAGTTCGTTCTCCATTCGGTGGTGGTGTTCACACTCCAGAATTACACGCTGATAGCTTAGAAGGATTAGTGGCACAACAACCTGGTCTAAAAGTTGTTATTCCATCTACTCCATACGATGCAAAAGGTCTTTTAATCTCTGCGATTCGTGACAACGATCCAGTTATCTACTTAGAGCATATGAAATTATACCGTTCATTCCGTCAAGATGTACCAGAAGGCGAATACACAATTGATTTAGGTAAAGCTGATATCAAACGTGAAGGTACAGACGTATCAGTTATCGCTTACGGTGCAATGGTTCACGCTGCATTAAAAGCTGCTGAAGAACTTGAAAAAGAAGGTATCTCTTTGGAGGTTGTTGACTTACGTACAGTTCAACCATTAGATATCGAAACAATCATCGCTTCTGTTGAAAAAACAGGTCGTGTAGTTGTAGTTCAAGAAGCTCAAAAACAAGCTGGTATTGCAGCTAACGTTGTAGCGGAAATTAATGATCGTGCAATCTTAAACTTAGAGGCTCCAGTTGTACGTGTTGCAGCTGCTGATACAGTATTCCCATTCTCTCAAGCAGAGAGCGTATGGTTACCAAACCATAAAGATATTGTTGAAGCTGTTAACAAAGTAATGAACTTCTAATTTTTAGTTATTCATGTGCAAAAGAAATCAGCACATGCTGATTTCTTTTGCCATATTCCATATTAAAGAAATGAATCAGGGGGCTGAATTCCGTGGCATTTGAATTTAAACTACCAGATATCGGTGAAGGTATCCACGAAGGTGAAATCGTAAAATGGTTTATTAAACCAGGCGACGAAGTAAACGAAGACGATGTACTTCTTGAAGTGCAAAATGATAAAGCAGTAGTAGAAATTCCTTCTCCTGTTAAAGGTAAAGTACTTGAAGTACTTGTAGAAGAAGGTACGGTTGCAGTAGTTGGAGATACATTAATTAAGTTTGATGCTCCTGGATACGAAAACCTTAAATTTAAAGGCGACGATCATGACGACACTCCTAAAGCTGAAGAAGTGAAAGAAGAAGCTCCTACAGCTGAAGCTACTCCAGCAGCAACTGCAGAAGTAGTAAATGAGCGCGTGATCGCTATGCCATCTGTTCGTAAATACGCTCGTGAAAAAGGTGTAGACATTCATAAAGTAGCTGGTACTGGTAAGAACGGCCGTATCGTAAAAGCTGACATCGATGCATTTGCAAATGGTGGACAAGCGGTAGCAGCAACTGAAGCTCCTACAGCTGAAGCTACTCCAGCAGCAGCGAAAGAAGAAGCAACAAAAGCACAACCAATCCCAGTTGGTGAATACCCAGAAACTCGTGAGAAAATGAGCGGTATCCGCAAAGCTATTTCTAAAGCTATGGTTAACTCTAAACATACAGCTCCTCACGTAACATTAATGGATGAAGTTGACGTAACTGAGCTTGTTGCTCACCGTAAGAAGTTCAAAGCTGTTGCAGCTGACAAAGGTATTAAATTAACTTACCTTCCATATGTTGTTAAAGCTTTAACATCTGCATTACGTGAATACCCAATGTTAAACACTTCTTTAGATGATGCATCTCAAGAAATCGTTCATAAACATTACTTCAACATCGGTATCGCAGCTGATACAGACAAAGGTCTATTAGTACCAGTTGTTAAAGATACAGATCGCAAGTCTATCTTCACAATTTCTAACGAGATCAATGATCTTGCTACAAAAGCACGTGAAGGTCGTCTAGCTCCGACTGAAATGAAAGGTGCTTCTTGCACAATTACAAACATTGGTTCTGCAGGTGGACAATGGTTCACTCCAGTTATCAACCATCCGGAAGTAGCAATCCTTGGTATCGGCCGTATCGCTGAAAAACCAGTTGTGAAAAACGGTGAGATCGTTGCAGCTCCAGTATTAGCATTATCTCTAAGCTTTGACCATCGTTTAATTGACGGTGCAACTGCTCAAAAAGCGTTAAACCAAATTAAACGTCTATTGAATGACCCACAATTATTAGTAATGGAGGCGTAATAACAATGGTAGTAGGAGATTTCCCAATTGAATTAGATACAGTCGTTGTTGGTGCAGGTCCTGGTGGATACGTTGCGGCAATTCGTGCAGCACAATTAGGTCAAAAGGTAGCAATTATTGAAAAAGCTAACCTTGGTGGCGTATGCTTAAACGTTGGATGTATTCCTTCAAAAGCGTTAATCAATGCAGGTCATCGTTATGAGAATGCAAAACATTCTGATGATATGGGTATTACTGCAGAGAACGTAAAAGTTGACTTTACAAAAGTTCAAGAATGGAAAAACGGCGTAGTTAAGAAATTAACTGGCGGTGTTGAAGGCCTTCTTAAAGGTAATAAAGTTGAAATCATTCGCGGTGAAGCTTACTTCGTAGATGCTAACACATTACGTGTAATGACTGAAGATGCAGCACAAACGTATACGTTTAAAAATGCTGTTCTTGCAACTGGTTCTACACCAATTGAAATTCCTGGATTCAAATACTCTAAACGTGTTATCAACTCTACAGGTGCTTTAAGCTTACCTGAAATTCCTAACAAACTTGTTGTAATCGGCGGCGGTTATATCGGTATGGAATTAGGTACTGCATATGCTAATTTCGGTACAGAAGTTACTGTAGTAGAAGCTGGCGATGAAATCCTAGCTGGTTTCGAAAAAGCTATGAGCTCTGTTGTTAAACGCGCTCTACAGAAAAAAGGTAACGTAAATATCCATACAAAAGCTATGGCTAAAGGCGTTGAAGAAACAGAAACGGGCGTAAAAGTTAGCTTCGAAGTTAATGGCGAAGTACAAACTGTAGAAGCAGATTACGTATTAGTAACTGTAGGTCGTCGTCCAAATACTCAAGAAATCGGTCTTGAGCAAGTTGGAGTTAAAATGACTGACCGCGGCATCATCGAAATCGATGAGCAATGCCGTACAAACGTATCAAACATCTATGCAATCGGTGATATCGTTCCTGGACCACCATTAGCTCACAAAGCTTCTTACGAAGGTAAAGTAGCTGTAGAAGCAATTAGCGGCCATGCATCAGCAATCGATTACATCGGAATTCCAGCAGTATGCTTTACTGATCCAGAACTAGCATCTGTTGGTTACACTAAGAAACAGGCTGAAGAAGCAGGAATGACTGTAACTGTATCTAAGTTCCCATTCGCTGCAAACGGTCGTGCGTTATCATTAAACAGTACAGACGGTTTCCTACAACTTGTAACACGTAAAGAAGATGGCCTTCTTGTAGGTGCTCAAGTTGCAGGCGCAGGCGCTTCTGATATTATTTCTGAGATTGGTTTAGCTATCGAAGCTGGTATGACAGCAGAAGATATCGCTCAAACAATCCACGCTCACCCAACATTAGGTGAAATCACAATGGAAGCAGCTGAAGTTGCTCTTGGAATGCCAATTCACATTGTAAAATAAATTCAGTAATGCAAATAACCCATCTCTTATTTTAAGAGGTGGGTTATTTTTATAAGCTGACTTGTAAAGGTCTTTATATGTACTTGTCAAATGAATAAATAATGCTTTAACGAACTGTTAGAATATATGCTACTTCAAAAGAAGTATAAATACTATCGTATAATATGTAATGGATTCAAACTAAATCCCATATATTAATAAAATAGGACATGTCAAAGGAGAAGGTTCCGTGAAAATTTTACATGTTATATTTTATCATTTTTTACTATGGAGTGGTTTTTCCATTGTGTTAACATTATCGAATGGTGATAAGTTTCATTATAAAGTGATGCTCTTTTTCATATTTCTTTATTTAGCATATGTGATTGCATGTTTTGTATTACATGTAAGGAAGCAGGCTTTAATTTTAACATGTTCGAATTGTATACTCTTTTTAATTATATTTTCTATTTTTTAAACTAACGTTTATAAAAATACATTGTCCTTCCATTAAACAATTGTAATTCTCCTTCTAATTTTTTCGCTAGAAAACGGCAAAATTCATTTGCTTTTCCTTTATCACCAAATGTTGCATTAGGTGGTAAAGAAATTTGAATGAAAGATTGTTCATTTTCTATTCCAACACCAACATAAATCGAGTCATATCGATCATGACTGGATTGAAGTTTTAGTGTTGTTGCTGATGTATCTAAAATTTCATAAGGAAAAGCGGTATTTGTATAAGCGTAATTAATTTGAATTCCGGTTTGGGAAGTAACTGTTTGATAGTAATGAAAAAGTTGTTTTATATCATCTATTGAAACAGATTGTTGTTTGGATTTAGGTACAAGCGCAATAAAGGCATGTTGCATATAAGTTCCTCCTAACTTAGTAGAATAATATCATTCTACATCCTACTGAATTTTTTGACAATTAAAAGGAGTATTACTTTTTTTGTTTAATATATTATTAAGTAGGAAAGGGGATGTAGAAAGGTGGAAACCAATGTTTGAAAAATTGTATGATAATCATGAAAGTGTGAAGGTACGATTTTTAGGATTTATGACACATGATACTCGTTATGATTTTGGGGTTATTTATACAAATATGTTTTTTGGAAAGCCTCTCATTGTTTGCATGCAAACGGGAAGGTCTACTTTACTTGGACAAGATGATGTGGAGAATGTTCAATATATACAGGAAATTTTTAAGTTAGAATCGGAAGAGGAAGCAGCGGAGTTAGCTCAGTTTTTTAAATTTCTTGTTCCGTCTACTTCATTGCATGCAGAACATGAGGAATAATTAATGTGAAACAGTCGTACGTATAAATATGGCTGTTTTTTTGTGTGAATATCGCATACTAATTTAAATTTAAAATATTTAATGTGTTATACTAAAAACCTATTGACGTAAAAAGTATAACATATTAAAATGAAGGAAGAAAGTTAAGCGGTTACAAAAGTTTTTGGGATTATAAACTTAGGGGGAAATGAAAAATGGGAACAATCGTATGTCAAGATTGTGAAGATACAATTGCACACTTCGAGGATGAGAAAGTAACGGTACTTTACGGAAAATGTGGATCTTGCGGATGTGATCACACAGAGCATACAAAAGCCCAATAATTGATAGGAAATGGACATCTAAAAGTTTTTAGGACCATAAACTTAGGGGGAAATGAAAAATGGGAACAATCGTATGTCAAGTATGCGAAGGAACAATCGCGCATTTTGAAGATGAGAAAACAACAGTACTTTACGGGAAATGTGGTACAAATTGTGACTGTGCTAGTAGAGATAATGCGAAAGCTTAATGATAAATAAGTAGATTACTATTAAAATTCAGGGGGAAATGAAAAATGGGAACCATCGTATGCCAAGTATGTGAAGGAACAATCGCACATTTTGAAGATGAAAAATCAACTGTATTATATGGGAAATGTGGTTCCCATTGCGAATGTGACTATAAAGAACATACAAAAGCTTAATAATAAAAAAAAAGCGCCTACATGTGGGCGCTTTTTTTAATAAATTGTAGTTGTATGGCCAATTGTTGCAACGATTGCATCATCTCTAATCGGGATAAACCCTATGGCTGTTTGTGGTTTATTTGGAGAAGCGTAGTGTCTCATTATACGGCTATCGATACGAGTAATAGTGTCGGTTAAAAAAGCTGAAATAAAAGCGTAAGGGACTCGTCGTTCATTTAATGAGTAGATAATTTCTTCTTTTGTTTTTACGCCTACTCCATGTCCGTAAAAAAAGAAATTTCCTAGATAGATTGTGTTTTCTCCTTGCCACTCGATCGTAGCTGGATTCACTTGTGGATTTTTAAAGTAAACGAGATCGCCTGGAACAAGATCGCCACCTGTTTTTGTTATGAGCTTTAAATCTTGATTGTAGTCCCATGTATAAAGTAAAAGGTTTGCAAATAGACGGTTGAAAGTTTCTTCTTCATACAATGATAGTAAGGATTTGTAAAAAATAATTATCATAGCGGTTGCACATTCAGTCCCATATAGTTTCCCGTTTTTGAAAATATCTTGGATGGCAATAGAAGGTGGTGTGTTTGGAATGATTTGGAATCCTCCTAGTGATGTTCTTTTCCAAAACTTAGGATTACAAAAGGATTGTTGAAACGTGCGAAACTGAAATCCACTTTGAAAAAGTTCTAATGCAGAAGTAATAATATTAACTCGCAAATTTAAATCAAAGCTGAGTTCGTCAGCTGTTCGGAAGGAATAAACTTCTTGATTTCCCGCCATTATGGATAAAATTTGTTGCTTCTCAGCTGCAAATGGCTCATATTTATTTGTGATATAAGGGTGTACAATAGAACGGCCTATTACAATCATAATGGTATCCCCACCTATACGTTACATTCTTTAGTATCGTATGAAGAAAGGGAAAAAAGGTGAAAGAAAAGCCTATCAACTAATAGGCTTGTACTCTTTAATAACACGTAATGTTTGTAATGTCATATCTTCAGGACCTTGTACAGGTAAACCTGCTTCTAAATTTTTACGAATATACTCTAAGTTATCTTGTGTAATAATTTCCCCCGGAGTAAAGATTGGAATCCCTGGTGGATAAACCATAACAAAATCAGCTATAATACGACCTGATGCATTTTCAAATGGAATGATTTCTGTTTCCGAATAAAAAGCATCTCGAGGAGAAAGTGCTAGCACCGGTATTTCTGGAATTTCTACTTGTACTTGAACACCTTTATCCACCCTATTTCTAAATGTTGCTGCTAGATCTTGTAATGCTGAAATAAGTGTATTTGTATCACTTTCTGTATCTCCAAAAGTGATAAGACATAGTATGTTGTATAAATCTGAGAGTTCTACTTCAATGTTATATTGCTCTCTAAGCCATACTTCAGCCTGGTGTCCGGTAATGCCTAAATCTTTCACAGATACAATTATCTTTGTAGGGTCATAGTTAAAAGTAGCATCTGTACCTAACATTTCTTTTCCAGGACAGTAAAGGTGCTCAATAGCATTTATAGCATCACGAACATGTTCAGCTAATTGTACTGTTTGTTCTATGAGCGCTGTTCCTTCTGTAGCAAGACGTTTTCTTGCAACATCAAGAGATGCTAATAGGATGTAAGAAGTTGATGTAGTCGTAAGCATGCTAATAATAGATTGAACATGTTTTACGTTCACAAGACCTTCTTTCACATTAAGAATAGAACTTTGAGTTAAAGAGCCTCCTAATTTGTGAACACTTGTTGCTGCCATATCTGCGCCAGCTTGCATCGCTGACATCGGCAATTCATCGTGAAAATGAATATGAACACCATGAGCCTCATCGACTAGTACAGGGATATCATAAGAATGTGCTAATTGTACAATCTGTTCTAAGTCTGCAGCAAAGCCAAAGTACGTTGGATTAATAACAAGTAAGCCCTTCGCATCTGAGTGCTCTTCAAGTGCTTTTTTGACAGATTGAATTGTGATTCCATGAGAAATACCAAGTTTTGGATCGATTTCAGGATGCATGAAAATAGGTTTTGCACCTGAGAAAATAATAGCTGACATTACTGATTTATGCACGTTTCGTGGTACTAGGATTTTGTCACCAGGACCGCAAACGCTCATCACCATTGTCATAATAGCGCCACTTGTACCTTGAATAGAAAAGAAAGTATGATCTGCACCAAATGCAGCAGCAGCTAAATCCTGTGCTTCTTTAATCATACCTTTTGGATGATGTAAATCATCGAGTGGAGCAATATTAATTAAATCAATTGCTAATGCATTATGCCCAATAAATTCGCGAAATTCAGGATCCATGCCCTGTCCTTTTTTATGACCAGGAATATGGAATTGGATCGGATTTCGCTTACTGTGCTCAACTAAAGCTGTAAACAATGGTGTTTCGTATTGGGACAATCTATACACCCCTTCTTTTTCATAATATTTATTAGAATTTGTTTTATATGATTTCATCTCATTCTAAAAGGAAAGTAAGGTAACTAACCTATAGAACGGGACTTGTTTTTCTGCCATTCACAAAAGCTTTTTGGATGGTAGTCTCACTTTATTTTCTATAAAACAAAAGCATTATATCACCAATAATTATAGATGTATAGAAAAAATATTTTTACGGTACGTATGTTTAATAGTTAGGTTCAACTAATTAATGGAGGAAGACAATTCCATCAAAATGGATAAATAGTGTATAATGCAAAGTGGCTATAGTGAAGAATAAAAAATTCTCTTTAAAATAGCATAATGAAACAAGAAGAAATGATAAATGAGGTGCAAAATGGAATATCAATATCCGTTAGATTATGATTGGTCAAACGAGGAAATGATTGCAATTGTGAAGTTTTATGAAGCAATTGAGAAAGCATATGAAAAAGGAATTGCAAGAGAGGAATTGATGGGATTATATCGTCGTTTTAAAGAGATTGTTCCATCAAAAGCAGAAGAAAAGAAAATTGATAAAGAGTTCCAAGAGGTAAGTGGGTATTCTATATATCGTGCTATTCAAAGGGCAAAAGAAGTAGAAGAACAAAAGTTTGTGAAAATATAAAAATATTTTGAAAAATAAAAATTGAAGTGATATAATGTGATAACAACTAAAAACGGACAATATAAATTGTCCGTTTTCTACTATCGATTACAAAGTTCATATAAAGGAAGGAGTGATTGTATCGTAGATTCAATCTTAGCAAGGAATTGTTCGTTGGTCATTGCTGAAAACTCCTCTGGTGATAAATGAATCCCAACTAATAATTCTGCTTTTTTCACAGTAGCTAAACGCTCAATCATCTTTTGTAAGTCTGCTGTTTCAAGTGTTTTATGTAATTTTACACTTGGTTTAGTATGGTCAATGGACCAAACGAAGTCATTTGGAATATTTGTTTTTAAATCATTTAAATGTTCTAAGAAGGCGTGAGCCGTCTCCACTTTTTGTGGACACTCATAGATTAAACCAAAGTATATGAAGGCATGGGTACCCCATAAACCAATTTGGAAATGTGGTAACATTTTATATCCGCGTTTATTTGTTGAAAAAGCAACCCAAGTATCGTTTGGTGGATTGACTTTGCGGCGTGCGTGTTTTGCAACATGATAGAAAAAGGTTTCATCAGTTTGTTTGGATAAATACTCTGCAAACTGTTCCCCTAAAGCTTCTAGCTTAGGATGAATGTTCGTTTTAATTGCACTCATTCGTTCTTCAAGACCATCAACTGTAAAGACCTCAAAGTCAGTTGATGTGAATGTTTGTAGTGTCATGATTGTTCCTCCAACTTTTATTTTGCTTTTATTTTAGCATAGCTTGTATTATTCATAAAAAAAAACAACACAAAAAAATATAATTTTGTTGCATAGATGATTTATCCAACATAGTATAGTATAAAACAAAAAATCAGAAAATTTAATCAATTATAGTCCGAGGGCAGACGAATATTGGGAGGAGGCAAATAATATGAGACAAGTGATTAATGCGTTAAAGAGAACAGATGCTGAAAAGAGAATACCGGTGCTACGTTTGGAGCTAGATTATGAATTAGCAACTTTATATGATGCGATGATGGAAAACGATAAACAGAAAAAAGAAGAGTGTGTGCAAAAGTTAGAAGTGTTAAGACTTGAAATGATTCGTTTAGAAGCGTAATAATAGTATATGTATAAAAAAATAATTGGTGCGAACCTTATAAAAGGTTCGTTTTTTCTGTGAACAGTATAGATCGGAGTGTTTAAACATGCAAGAGGTATGGAAAGACATCGATGAACACGCTAAAAAGTGGATTCGAGATGCGGGAGAGCGTTTAATGGCATCACTGAAAAAAGCACTTATTATAGAAACGAAATCAAACGCAGCTGATTTAGTAACAAATATGGACCGAGAAACAGAACAGTTTTTAATTGGGAAAATTAA
This sequence comes from Bacillus cereus, assembly GCA_002578045.1. Classification (GTDB taxonomy): domain Bacteria; phylum Bacillota; class Bacilli; order Bacillales; family Bacillaceae_G; genus Bacillus_A; species Bacillus_A cereus_AK. The sequence goes on along the minus strand of NUMR01000064.1, from coordinate 20,933 downwards.
AGAGACATTCCCGGCTCATAATATTTTAGGAGAAGAGGGCTATGGAGATGATATTGCTTCTCCTGACGGGGTTGTTTGGTTAATTGATCCAATTGATGGCACGATGAACTTTGTTCATCAAAAAAGAAATTTTGCAATCTCAATTGGGATTTATGAGAACGGTATCGGAAAGATTGGCCTTATTTATGATCCTGTTCATGATGAATTATATCATGCGGTAAAGGGAGCAGGAGCATTTTGTAATAATGTACCAATACCTTTATTGGAAAAAGGAACAGTAGAGCAAGGTATTATAGCTTTAAATGCAATATGGCTTACCGACAATCCATTGCTTAATAGAGAAAGCATGATGGCACTTGTTAAGAAAGCAAGGGGTACGAGATCATATGGCAGTGCAGCGTTAGAAATGGTATACGTTGCAACGGGAAGAATAGATGCGTATGTAACACCGAGATTATCACCATGGGATTTTGGTGGGGGACAGATTATAGTCGAGGAAGTTGGAGGAAAGGTGACAACATTCTCTGGAGCTCCACTTTCTATTATAGAGAAAAGCAGCGTATTAGTTGCAAGGCCGGGCGTATATGAGGAAGTATTACCATTTATATTGCAGTAACAAAAAAAGTAAGAAGCCGTATACAAGCTTCTTACTTTTTAACGTTATTGCGATTTACGCATTTTTCTTTTTGTTACAAAACCGTATCCCACTGTAACAAATGTGCCGATAATACAAATAATAATACCGATGGGACTATTTTCAGCAATCATAATGCCGATACCGATTAAGAAAATAACACTGATAATTGCGGTTAATAAAAAGCGATATTGAATGTGTTCCATTTCTTCACCCTCCAATCTCATTTTACTTTCATAAAAGTAAGAATACAACTATATTTTCATTCTTGATTTTATTTTGATTGCCATTGTATCCCCTTCGCTCTTATAATAGAGAAGGATTAAAAAGACACTAGGAGTTGGACATGTTGAAAAAACGACAAGATTTACGTAATATAGCAATTATTGCCCACGTTGACCATGGTAAAACAACACTTGTTGACCAGTTATTACGTCAAGCGGGGACTTTCCGTGCGAACGAACACGTTGAAGAACGCGCAATGGATTCAAATGATCTAGAAAGAGAACGCGGTATTACGATTTTAGCGAAGAATACGGCGATTCACTATGAAGATAAACGAATTAATATTTTAGATACACCAGGTCACGCTGACTTCGGTGGAGAAGTAGAGCGTATCATGAAAATGGTTGATGGTGTTTTACTTGTTGTTGACGCATATGAAGGTTGTATGCCACAAACACGATTTGTTTTAAAGAAAGCTCTTGAGCAAAACTTAACTCCAATCGTAGTTGTAAACAAAATTGATCGTGACTTTGCTCGCCCTGATGAAGTAGTTGATGAAGTAATTGACTTATTCATTGAGCTTGGTGCAAACGAAGACCAATTAGAGTTCCCAGTTGTATTTGCATCAGCAATGAACGGAACAGCAAGCTTAGATTCAAACCCAGCAAATCAAGAAGAGAATATGAAATCATTATTTGATACAATTATCGAACATATTCCAGCACCAATTGATAACAGCGAAGAGCCACTTCAATTCCAAGTAGCACTTCTTGATTACAATGACTATGTTGGACGTATTGGGGTTGGTCGCGTATTCCGCGGCACAATGAAAGTAGGACAACAAGTTGCTTTAATGAAAGTAGACGGAAGCGTGAAACAATTCCGCGTAACAAAATTATTCGGTTACATGGGATTAAAGCGTCAAGAAATTGAAGAAGCAAAAGCTGGGGACTTAGTAGCCGTTTCAGGTATGGAAGACATTAACGTTGGTGAAACAGTATGTCCAGTTGAACATCAAGATGCGTTACCATTATTACGTATTGATGAGCCAACACTACAAATGACGTTCCTTGTAAATAACAGTCCATTTGCAGGTCGTGAAGGTAAATACATCACTTCTCGTAAAATTGAAGAGCGTCTTCGTTCACAATTAGAAACTGATGTAAGCTTACGTGTAGATAATACAGAGTCTCCTGATGCGTGGATTGTATCTGGACGTGGAGAATTACATTTATCTATCTTAATTGAAAACATGCGTCGTGAAGGTTATGAGTTACAAGTATCTAAGCCTGAAGTAATTATTAAAGAAGTTGATGGCGTAAGATGTGAGCCTGTAGAGCGCGTGCAAATCGATGTACCTGAAGAATACACTGGTTCTATTATGGAATCTATGGGTGCGCGTAAAGGTGAAATGTTAGATATGGTGAATAACGGAAACGGTCAAGTTCGCCTTACTTTCATGGTTCCAGCACGTGGTTTAATTGGTTATACTACAGAATTCTTAACATTAACGCGTGGTTACGGTATTTTAAACCATACATTCGATTCTTATCAACCAGTACATGCTGGACAAGTTGGTGGACGTCGTCAAGGTGTTCTAGTTTCACTTGAAACAGGAAAAGCATCACAATACGGTATTATGCAAGTTGAAGACCGTGGTGTAATCTTCGTTGAACCAGGTACAGAAGTATATGCTGGTATGATTGTCGGAGAACATACACGTGAGAATGATTTAACAGTTAACGTTGTAAAAATGAAACAACAAACTAACATTCGTTCTGCAACAAAAGACCAAACTTCAACAATGAAAAAACCACGTTTGATGACTTTAGAAGAATCATTAGAGTACTTAAACGATGACGAGTTCTGTGAAGTAACTCCAGAATCAATTCGTCTACGTAAAAAGATTCTTGATAAGAGCGAGCGTGAAAGAGCTGCTAAGAAAAAGAAATCTGTTGAAGCGTAAAAATAGAAACCAACTACCTTTACAAAAGGTAGTTGGTTTTTTTGTTTTTTAAGAATATTTAATCTTTTTGTAGACAGTATTTTTTTTGCGAGTTACTCTTGTATTAAGTGTATAAAGAAAATTCATTTTTATAGCTAGGGAGGGAAGAGGGTGTTAGAAAGGATGTCTTTTTTTGCTAAATTATGTAAGGTAGATGAAAATCCAGAGTTAGGAATGTGGTTACTTTATGGGACGATTATTATATTAAGTGCTCTCGTTTATAATTTAGGATTTGCCAAAAAATTAACTGTATTAAAAAATATCGTGATATATATATCTTTAGCAATTGGATGTACAGTGTTAACCTTTTTTGCTGTATTTTTACCTGTTGGAGAGGGACTTGTTGTAGCTGCAATTGTACTAGGAATTTATAGATTGCGTTTACGCCAAGCGAAACAAGAAAAAGTAGGATGAACAGGGGGATTATATGCGTTCAATACAAGATACACTATATAATTGGTTAACGATTAAAACAGTTGCGGAAGCACGTCCAGATGATAGTGCTGCGAAAGAAACGTATTTGCTATTTCAAAATATGATAGATGAAGGGCATAAATTAAGGAATGTGGAAGTGAAAAAGAACGAGGAACTGTATTTGATTACATATGAAATTGATGGGGAAAGAAGATCTGCGAGATTTCCGTTAGAAGCTGTTGATTGTTTTTTGGATCAGATGAATCGTGAACCCGAGAAATATAAATAAGTCCTTATCGATATGATTAAGGACTTATTTATATTTTACCAATCGTCTTCTACTTTTTTATCACGATATAATCGGAAATTACCACTTGCATGACGTTTCATCGTACGCTCTGTAATTCGTTTCGAACATTCCATGCACATATATGTATGAATAGGGCGATTACGCAGTTTTTTTGCCGTAGGATTTTCATCATCTAACATATCTTTTTTATCACAAATCATACATTTGACTCTCATTTCGTCACCTCAATACGAATTCTATCGGTATAAGTATATCATGGAAGTATGATGCTTTTGAATAATAGTGGGAAAAATAATATTTTCGCAATTCGAAAAATAAGTTATGATAAGGACATATGAAGTATATTTGGAGGTGGAAATATGGCGAATGTAGTAGAGCCTACATTAACGGATGATTTAGTACAAACGTTACGTAAAGAATGTATTGTTATGGTAGCAACAATAGATTTTGAAAAACAAGTTCCTAACGTAAGTGCTATTTCTTGGGTGTATGCGGTGAGTAAAACTAGTATTCGGTTTGCGGTAGATCAACGTTCACGTATTGTGGAAAATTTACGACATAATACGGGGGTGGTATTGACTATAATGGCGAATGAATCCGTATTTTCCATAAGTGGTGCAGGTGAAATTTTGACAGATAGAATGGAAGGTATTCCTCTTAAATTAACTGTAATAGAAGTAAACATACAAGAAGTACGTGATGTTATGTTTTATGGAGCGAAACTTGTCATTGAACCAGCATATGAAAAAACATACGATCCTCGGGCAGCAAAAAAGCTTGATAACCAAGTGTTAGTAGGAATGAAAGATTTATAAATGGGATGAATAAGAAAGTCGCTTATTTATCCCGCTATTTGTGGGCAGTAAGACTCCACTTCAAAATTCGGCGAATGCGAGGAAGTGAGGTGATAACTGCCCGTAAAAGCCCGATTGGTGAGGGCTAATAATTAGTAGGGGATGGACAAAACCCTCACTGATTAAAGTTTCATTTTATTTTTGGAATCAGTTATTGTGATTTAACGTTAATAATTATAATAAAAAGTAATATATTGAATAGAAATGAATAAAAAATAAAGAAAAGGTTTAATTGCTATAAATTTCGATTCTACCTCGTTTATACGGTACATAAAATTATAACAATGGTTCGTCCATATTTTATGGATGAAACCCTTGTTCTACAAATTTAAAAGTGGAGTCAGGGGGTAACAGGTTGGATAAAATTTATGTGTTAGATACGAATGTACTCTTGCAGGATCCTTTATCTATTTTTTCATTTGAAACCAATGAAGTAGTGATTCCAGCAGTTGTATTAGAAGAGGTTGATTCGAAAAAACGTTATATGGATGAAGTAGGACGAAATGCTCGTTATGTATCTAAGTTAATAGACAAATTTCGAGAAATAGGAAAGCTGCATGAAAGTATTCCATTAGAAAACGGTGGCACATTTCGTATTGAATTAAATCATCGTTCATTTGTTCAACTACAAAATATTTTTGTAGAAAAAACAAATGATAATCGAATTTTAGCTGTAGCGAAAAATCTATCTTTAGAAGAACAAGAAAAAGAAGACGGGAAGCCTGTTATTTTAGTAAGTAAAGATGTGCTCGTGAGGGTAAAAGCTGATGCAATTGGATTGAAGGCTGAAGATTATTTAAGCGATCGTGTAATTGAAGTGGAAAATATATATTCAGGATTTTTAGAAGGGTATATATCAAAAGAACAATTGGATTATTTTTATGAAAAAGGTGAATTCCCTTTATCTGAAATTGCAAATCATCCTTTTTATCCAAATCAATTTGTAGTAATGAAAGATGCACTAGGTGGCTCCAGTTCTGCACTTGGGATTGTGGATCACTCAGGTAAGAAGGTAAAAAAGCTTATTTTTCACAATGAGCAAGTATGGGGGATACGGCCACGAAATGTGCAGCAAATAATGGGATTAGAATTGTTGCTTCGTGAAGATATTCCACTTGTAACGTTAACTGGGAAAGCAGGTACGGGAAAAACGTTACTGGCGTTAGCTTCGGGACTCATGCAGACGGAAGATTTAGGGGTATATAAAAAACTACTCGTTGCAAGACCGATTGTTCCAGTAGGGAAAGATATCGGTTATCTACCAGGAGAAAAAGAAGAAAAGTTAAGGCCGTGGATGCAACCGATTTTTGATAACCTAGAGTATTTATTTAACACGAAAAAGCCAGGAGAGTTAGATGCTATTTTAGCGGGGATGGGTTCAATTGAAGTCGAAGCCCTTACTTATATACGCGGGAGAAGTATTCCAGATCAGTTCATTATAATTGATGAGGCGCAAAATTTAACAAAGCATGAAGTGAAAACGATACTAACAAGGGTAGGAGAAAAAAGTAAAATCGTATTAATGGGGGATCCTCAGCAAATTGATCATCCGTACTTAGATGAATATAATAATGGCTTAACATACGTTGTAGAGAAATTTAAAGAGCAACGTATTAGTGGTCACGTAAAGTTTGTTAAAGGAGAGCGGTCTAATTTAGCCCAACTAGCAGCTGATTTATTATAGAAAGGAGTGAGCCTTGGCTCACTCCTTTTTTCTTTCAAGTATATACGTTAAATAATTGTGAATTTGCGAATGTTACGGATTGGATTTTGTCTATTAGATCCATCATTGAAATATAAATGAACAGGTCCGTCCTCTTTTAATGGTTTTCCTTCTTTTGAAAAGCCAAGAATAGCATTTTCGACGATTTCTAATGGAAGTGTTATTGTGTTATCTATCGTTTCAACCTCAACTTGCGTAGCACCCTCTATAATTTCAGCGTTAGTAAGAAATGGATGAAATGGTATACCAAATGTTCCTGTAATCAGCTGTTCTTTTTTGTATTTCTTTACACTTTGTTGTATCGGTGGAAAAGCGGCACCATCACGGATTTCGCGATCCCAATGTGCTGAAGTGTTTTTTAAATAAGTTTCCAGTTCAGACGTTTTTTCTCTCGTTTCATCAAAGTAAGTTGTTAAATCTACTTTTCGATCATCAAAAATCCAAACAGTTGGATCGATAGTGATTGGAAAACGAACTTTTCCGTTAATAAATAAAATTTCGCTCATTGTTGTTCCCCCATTTGTGTTATACTCCCACTTTTCAGTATAATAGTATTAGACACTGTTGTCACAAAAAATGTTTCTATTGCAATTTGTTAAAACTATCGCTAATATTAATAGATAGGATAGGAGAGTAGGACGGAAACGGAGGGAATCAATTTGGCGTCTGAGACAGTAGCAAATCATCAGGAAAAGGCACTAGCCCTTCTACAAGCGGATGCAGAGAAGATTTTAAGACTTATTAAGGTGCAAATGGACCATCTTACAATGCCGCAATGTCCATTATATGAAGAAGTGTTAGACACACAAATGTTTGGACTATCCCGCGAGGTCGATTTTGCAGTTCGCCTTGGTCTTATTGCAGAAGAACAAGGGAAAGCAATGTTAGGTGAGCTCGAACGTGAGTTATCTGCACTTCATGAAGCATTTACAAACAAACAACAGTAACGGGTTCAAATAAGGGGGCTCAAACTAAAATAGTTTGAGCTTTTTATTTGTATAATAAAGCAGGAAGAATCAATGTATATATGGAATACAACAATCATTAAATGGAAACAGAAAGAGGAAATGAAATGAAAAAAATATGGAAATCAATGGATTATTCATTATTACTTCCTCTTGTTATTTTATGTGTGCTGGGAGTCATAATGGTATATAGTTCAAGTTCCATTGTTGCGATTTCGAAGTATAACTGGCCAGCAAATTCCTTTTTTAAAAAACAATTAATTACGCTAGCTATTGGAACGATAATGTTAGTAATTATCGTTCCAATCCCCTACAAATTTTGGAGAAAACGAATAATTTTGCTATCAATGGGAATAGGTAGTATTGTTTTATTAGCAGCAGCCTTATTTTTCGGTAAGGTAGTAAACGGTGCAAAAGGATGGATATTTAATATACAACCTGCTGAATTTGTTAAACTATCGATTATTATTATATTAGCTCGTTTTTTTGCAAGAAGACAAGAGACAGATACACCTGTTTTTAAAGGATCAGGATTGACACTTGGTTTTGTTGGATTGGCAATGTTTTTAATTTTAAAGCAAAATGACTTAGGTACCGATATGTTAATTGCAGGAACGGTAGGAATTATGTTCTTTTGTTCAGGGGTTAATGTTAATTTGTGGATAAAAAGATTTTTGTTAACGTCTATAGTATGGGCTCCGGCGTTGTATTTTATTGGAAACTATAAATTAAGTTCGTACCAAAAAGCCCGATTCTCAGTTTTTCTTGATCCATTTAACGATCCGCAAGAGGATGGATTTCAATTAGTAAATTCATTTATCGGAATTGCCTCGGGGGGGCTAAATGGAAGAGGGTTAGGGAATAGTGTGCAAAAGTATGGTTACTTACCAGAGCCGCAAACGGATTTTATTATGGCAATTATATCGGAAGAACTTGGTTTTATAGGCGTAGCAATCATTTTGATTTGTTTATTGCTTATAATTATTCGGGCGTTTAGAGTTGCACAAAAGTGTACAGATCCATTTGGAAGTTTAATAGCTATCGGAATTGCAAGTTTGTTTGGAGTTCAAACTTTTGTTAATGTCGGTGGTATGTCTGGATTAATACCGCTTACGGGAGTACCTTTACCGTTTGTTAGTTATGGCGGGAGTTCCTTATTAGCTAATCTACTTGCGATGGGGATATTATTGAATATTGCTAGTTATGTAAAACAACAAGAGAAACAACAAAATGAGTTAATGAAAGAAAGAGAGCAAGGTGGACCGCATCTTGTAGTTGTAAAATAAAAAACACATTGTGCCTTCCTTTAGAGCGCGATGTGTTTTTGTTTTTAAGTAATTTTAAATATGTTATATTAATTTATTTTTACATTTAAAAAATATATCACATTTAAATAAATGTGATATACAATTAAGTTGTTAGAAAAGAAAGAGGTATGCTATACTATTTTTGTGAAACAAATTGATTAGAAAACTTATCATTTGTTAAAAAATAAGGTATGATGGATAAAAATAAAGTGAAGCTTTCTAAGTATAATATAATGTGGAAAGTGAAGAACTTCACGCTCTTTAGGGTGTATATATATTTTATCTCTAGAGTGGTAGGAAAGTAGAGGGGGAAAATCATGACAAAGCTGCAACGTATTCAAAAAGTATTGGTAGCTAACCGTGGAGAGATTGCAATTCGTGTGTTTCGAGCTTGTTCGGAACTGGGATTAAAAACAGTTGCTATCTATTCTAAAGAGGATAGCGGTTCTTATCATCGCTATAAAGCCGATGAGTCCTATTTAGTTGGAGAAGGGAAAAAGCCAATTGATGCGTATCTAGATATTGAAGGCATTATTGAGATTGCGAAAAGTAATCATGTAGATGCAATCCACCCTGGATATGGTTTCTTGTCAGAAAATATTCAATTTGCGAAACGTTGTGAAGAAGAAGAGATTATCTTTATCGGTCCAAAAAGTAAACATTTAGATATGTTTGGGGATAAAGTGAAAGCAAGAACGCAAGCGCAGCTAGCGCAAATCCCGGTTATTCCTGGTAGTGATGGACCAGTAGATTCGTTAGAAGAAGTCGAAGAATTTGCTGAAAATTATGATTATCCGATTATTATTAAAGCGTCACTTGGTGGTGGCGGTCGAGGTATGCGTATTGTACGTACTAGTGAAGAATTAAGAGAATCGTATAATCGAGCGAAATCAGAAGCGAAAGCAGCTTTTGGTAATGATGAAGTGTACGTTGAAAAATTCGTTGAAAAACCTAAACATATAGAAGTACAAATTTTAGCAGATGAAGAGGGCAATGTTGTTCATTTATATGAGCGTGACTGTTCTGTACAACGTCGTCACCAAAAAGTTGTAGAAATTGCACCGAGTGTGTCGCTTTCAGATGATTTGCGTCAGCGTATTTGTGATGCTGCTGTTAAGTTAACAAAAAATGTAAATTATTTAAACGCAGGAACAGTAGAATTCCTTGTGAAAGGTAATGATTTCTATTTCATTGAAGTAAATCCACGTGTTCAAGTAGAACATACGATTACAGAGATGATTACAGGAGTGGATATCGTTCAATCACAAATTTTAATAGCTGATGGACATGCATTACATAGTAAGATGGTAGGTGTTCCGAAGCAAGAGGAAGTGGTTGTGCATGGATTTGCAATCCAATCACGTGTAACGACTGAGGACCCACTAAATCATTTTATGCCGGATACAGGAAAAATTATGGCATACCGATCAGGCGGTGGTTTTGGTGTTCGTCTTGATACAGGTAATAGCTTCCAAGGTGCAGTTATTACACCGTACTACGATTCTTTACTTGTAAAAGTTACAACTTGGGCTCTTACTTTTGAACAAGCGGCTGCGAAAATGGAACGTAACTTAAAAGAATTCCGTATTCGTGGTATTAAAACGAATATTCCATTCCTAGAGAATGTAGTAAAACATAAAAACTTCTTATCAGGAGAATATGATACGTCGTTTATTGACGCGTCACCTGAACTGTTCTTGTTCCCGAAACGTAAAGACCGCGGAACAAAAATGTTAAATTACATCGGAACAGTAACAGTAAATGGTTTCCCGGGAGTAGGGAAAAAAGAGAAACCAATTTTCCCGGATGCTCGTATACCAAATGTAGTACACTCAGAGCCGATTCAAAATGGAACGAAACAAATTTTGAATGAGCGTGGAGCGGATGGATTAGTGAAGTGGGTACAAGATCAAAAACGTGTACTTTTAACTGATACAACATTCCGTGATGCACATCAGTCATTACTTGCAACTCGTATTCGTACAAAAGATTTACATCAAATTGCAGAGCCGACAGCGAGAATGTTACCAAACCTATTCTCAGCGGAAATGTGGGGCGGTGCAACGTTCGATGTTGCGTATCGTTTCTTAAAAGAAGATCCATGGGAACGATTACTAGATCTTCGTGAAAAAATGCCAAACGTTTTATTCCAAATGTTACTCCGCTCTTCAAACGCAGTTGGTTACAAAAACTATCCAGATAATTTAATTCAAAAATTTGTGGAATGTTCTGCTCAAGCTGGCATTGATGTATTTCGTATTTTTGATAGCTTAAACTGGGTAGAAGGTATGAGAGTTGCAATTGATGCTGTACGAGACACTGGTAAAATTGCAGAAGCGACAATGTGTTATACAGGAGATATTCATGATCCGTTACGTAGTAAATATGATTTGAATTATTATAAAAACTTAGCGAAAGAATTAGAAGCATCAGGTGCTCATATATTAGGTATTAAAGATATGGCAGGTTTATTAAAACCTAATGCGGCATACGATTTAGTTTCTGCATTAAAAGAGACAGTATCGATTCCGATTCACTTGCACACACACGACACGAGTGGAAATGGTATATTAACGTATACGAAGGCAATTGAAGCAGGTGTTGATATTGTCGATGTTGCAGTGAGTTCTATGGCTGGTCAAACGTCACAACCAAGTGCGAACACACTATACTATGCATTAGGCGGAAATGAAAGACAACCAGATGTTAATATAGATTCATTAGAAAAACTATCTCATTACTGGGAAGATGTACGCAAATACTATGCGCCGTTTGAAAGTGGTATGAATGCACCTCACACAGAGGTATATATGCACGAAATGCCAGGTGGGCAGTATAGTAATCTTCAGCAACAAGCGAAGGCGGTTGGTTTAGGAGATCGCTTTGATGAAGTGAAAGTAATGTACCGTCGTGTTAATGATATGTTTGGTGATATTGTAAAAGTAACACCATCTTCAAAAGTTGTTGGTGATATGGCATTATTTATGGTTCAAAACCATCTGACAGAACAAGATATTTTAGAGCGTGGACATGCTATGGACTTCCCAGGATCTGTTGTTGAAATGTTCTCTGGTGATTTAGGTCAACCGTACGGTGGTTTTCCGAAAGAATTACAAAAGATTATTTTAAAAGGGAAAGAGCCGTTAACAGTAAGACCAGGTGAATTACTAGAGCCTGTAGATTTCGACGCTTTAAAAGAAGAGTTATTCCATAAACTTGGACGCGAAGTAACGATTTTCGATGTAGTTGCGTACGCGTTATATCCAAAAGTATTTATGGACTACGAAAAAGTTGCTGAACGTTATGGAAGTGTATCTGTGCTTGATACACCGACATTCTTCTATGGTATGAGACTTGGTGAAGAAATTGATGTGGAAATCGAACAAGGTAAAACATTGATGGTTAAACTAGTATCAATTGGAGAACCTCAACCGGATGGAAATCGTGTTCTTTACTTAGAGTTTAACGGCCAACCACGTGAGATTGTTGTGAAAGATGAAAGTGTGAAAGCGACAGTAGCACAACGTGTGAAAGGAAATCGTGAAAATCCAAACCACATTAACGCAACAATGCCAGGAACGGTTATTAAAGTAGTTGTAAAAGAAGGCGATGAAGTGAAAAAAGGCGATTCTATGGCAATTACGGAAGCGATGAAAATGGAAACGACAGTTCAAGCGCCGTTCAATGGTAAAGTGAAGAAAGTATATGTTAATGATGGGAATGCAATTCAAACGGGTGACTTACTTATTGAATTAGATTACTAAAAAACTACTTTCTAATTGTAAGAAAGAGCTGTGTGAAAACACAGCTCTTTTTGTATAAAAATCCGGTTGGCGTTGGTTAACACAACAGCCACTGATTAAAGTTTCACTTTATTTTGTTCGTTTAGAAGTCAACTTAGCGTTCACTTTACTTCTTGTACCTAACATAGCTAAATAGCATAATACTGCAAATAAGCAAGAAATGAATAGGGAATGTAATAATGCCATTGATAAGCTAGCATTTGTATATACGACTAAAATCCCTACAATTGCTTGAAGTGTTACAAGGATAAAGGAAATAATCCATCCCCAGTATACTACGCGTTGTTGTTTATATTGACGAATAGCAATAATCATTGCGTATAGTATCCAAATGAATATTAATATCGCTGCAGCTCTATGCCCCATTTGAACCCACTCATGTAGTTGAGTTGGCCATGGTCTATTTTTGCTACATAAAGGAAAGTCTGGACAGGCTAAGCTAGCTCGTTCGTGACGGACTAAAGCACCTGTGTAGACGACAATATAACTGTAAATTGTTACACCATAAATATGAAATTTCATTTTTTTGTCTATAATAAGTGAACGTGCATCAAATTTCTGATCGATTTCAAAAATAAGACACGTTAACAAAATGACAGAAGCGAATGAAATTAAGGAAATACCGAAATGGATAGCAAGTACAGCTGGTATTTGACCCCAAACAACTGCTGCCGCCCCCATTAATGCTTGTGCAACTAAAAATACGAAGGATAAAATTGCTAACGTTTTTGTTTCACGCACGTGGTTATAATATTTCCAGGATAAAACACAAAGGAGAGTAACAAGTATTCCTGCTGATCCGGATGTTAAACGATGACTTAGTTCAATAATAGTTTCCATTGATAAATTAGATGGAACTAATTCACCATTACAAAGTGGCCATGATTTACCACAGCCTTGGCCAGAACCTGTTTTTGTAACTAAAGCGCCTCCTATTAAAACTATTAATAAATCAAGACTTGTAATGACTGCTAACCATTTAATAAAGCGTTGCAACCTCTTTCACCATCTTTCTGCTATGAAGTTATTGCGAAATATTTTCATTCCATTATGCATAGAATAAAATGCGCTAGTTTCTATGATATATAAAAAATAATAAAATAGCAAAGAAATGGAGGCGGAAGACAAGGGAGAGAAAATAGGTGTGAAAACAGAAGATGTAAGGGAATTTTTAGGTGAAAAATAGGCTGTTTTGAAAAGAAATGGGGAGAATACGTGTTAAATATGACAAAATAGTTTATTATAGAAGGTAACATCATGTTATGATAAGGATAAGTTAGAATTAAGCTTTCTATATTCGACACAAAAAGTTCATGTTTTCTTCACAAAATGTTCGGGAAATATGATTTAATATATTGGAGTATGGGCGTAGATTAGTAGTAGAATAGGTTAACAATATTTCTACTGTAATAATATTGCTGTATAGAAGTGAATTATTTTATTTGAAATAAGCTCAAAAAGAAAGATGAAAGTTTTAAGAGGGGGTTAAAGTGATGAACCATGCAACAAGTGAGCTGCATGATGAGTCAGCTGTAACAAGTGTACCGGAAACAACTCGGCTACAAGATTTATCGGCGCTCGTTAAAATGGGGATTGTAAACTCAAATACACTTACTGTATTTACAGGATTTTGGTTGGCGTTGCACTTTAATGGATTAAGTGTAATGGACAATCTGGATAAGCTATTTTTTACTATCGTTGGTTCTGCATTAATTATGGCAGGGGTATGTTGTTTAAATAACTATATTGATCGAGACATCGATCCGTTAATGGAAAGAACAAAAAACCGTCCAACGGTTACTGGAAAGTATAAACCAGGATTTGCACTTACATTTGGACTTGTCATATTACTACTTGGCTTTGTATTTTTATTATTAACAACACCAATGGCAGTATTAATGGGGTTTATTGGTGCTTTCACATATGTTGTCTTATATACTTTATGGACAAAGAGAAAGTATACACTAAATACTGTTGTAGGCAGTATATCTGGAGCAGTTCCACCTTTAATTGGATGGGCAGCAATCGATCCATCTTTAGGTCATCCAATTGCTTGGATGTTATTTTTAATTATGTTTATTTGGCAAATCCCACATTTCCTTGCATTAGCGATGAAACGTGTTGATGAATATCGAAATGCAGGAGTTCCAATGCTTCCTGTAGTACATGGATTTGAAATTACGAAACGCCAAATTATGATTTGGACTGTATGTTTATTACCACTCCCATTTTATATGAGTGGACTTGGGATAACATTTATGGTAATTGCAACTTTGCTTAACATCGGATGGATCGTATTAGGATTTTATGGCTTCCGTAAGCAGGATGACATCAAATGGTCCGTACAAATGTTTGTTTATTCCCTAAATTATTTAACAATCTTATTTGTATCAATGATTGTAGTTACATTCTTCTAAGACAACGACATAATTGGATTTCTTTACGTTGAGATTTACTTTACTTAACTATAAAGTACAATCTAATTCACAAAGAAAGTGGGGGTTGTTTGTATGAAGAAACAGTGGCGACTGCTTTCGTTCGTTTCACTGCTGGCTTTACTGTTAGGGGGATGCGGTAAAGCCTTTCAATCTACTTTAATTCCGCAAGGGGAAGTAGCAAAAATGCAATATGATCTGCTCTTACTAGCGAGTGCGATCATGGTAGGAGTAGTACTAGTAGTTACTATTATTTTCTTATATGTAATTGTGCGTTTCCGACAAAAGAAAGGTCAGGAAGATTATATTCCAGAGCAAGTTGAAGGGAATCACAAGCTAGAAATTATATGGACAGTTATTCCGATTATACTTTTACTAATCTTAGCTGTTCCGACGGTTACATATACATTCAAACTTGCTGATGTAAGTGCGATGGAGAAAAAGAATATTGATAAAGATACGATCGTTGTTGATGTAACAGCGAATCTTTATTGGTGGGAATTTTCTTATAAATCAGAAAAGATAGTAACTTCCCAAGATTTAGTTATCCCCACTGGTAAGAAAGTGTATTTGAATTTGAAGGGTGCCGATATTAAACATTCATTTTGGGTTCCGTCTTTAGCTGGAAAAATGGATACAAATACAGATAATGAAAACAAAATGTGGTTAAAGGCAGATAAATCGGGCACTTATAATGGTTTTTGTGCAGAATTTTGCGGCCCATCACATTCTTTAATGCAATTTAAAGTGAAAGCTTTAGATGAAAGCGAGTACAAAAAATGGCTTGCTGATATGAAGAAGATTGATGGGAAAAAAGAAGTAGCTTCAACAGAGGAGCAAGAAGGCCAAGAAATATTTAATAAAAGCTGTATTGGTTGTCATGCAGTTGGATCTAATGATAGTAGACCACCTTCCGCTCGTATCGCACCAAACTTAGCAAACTTTGCTGATCGCGATATGGTTGCTGGTATTGCCAAAAACAATGAAGAAAACTTAAAAAAATGGCTGAAAGATCCTGAAAATATGAAGCCGGGAAATAAAATGACTGGTAAATATGGCAACTTAACGGATGATCAAATTGATGCATTAAATGCATACTTACAAACGTTAAAGGTTGAAAAGTAAAGAGGGATTATTCGCGAAGGGGAGGTTGAAAACGTGAGTTCTGTAGCAAAAAAACAGGGAATGGGTGCTGTCATATGGGATTATTTAACGACAGTAGACCATAAAAAGATTGCCATTCTCTATTTAATTGCAGGTGGATTGTTTTTTATAATAGGCGGAATAGAAGCACTATTTATTCGCCTTCAATTAGCGATTCCTAACAACGCCTTTCTTGTTGGGGATGCTTATAATCAAGTATTAACGATGCACGGTACAACAATGATTTTCCTCGCAGCTATGCCACTCGTGTTTGCATTCATGAACGCCGCTGTACCACTTCAAATTGGTGCGCGAGATGTAGCGTTCCCGTTTTTAAATTCACTCGGATTTTGGTTGTTTTTCTTTGGTGGACTATTTTTAAATTTAAGTTGGTTTTTAGGAGGGGCACCTGATGCAGGGTGGACATCTTATGCATCTTTAGCGTTAGCCTCTAAAGGACATGGTGTTGATTTCTATGTACTTGGCTTGCAAATTTCAGGTATTGGTACATTAATTGGAGGTATTAACTTCCTAGTCACAATTATTAATATGCGTGCACCAGGAATGACGTACATGCGTATGCCGATGTTTACATGGACAACATTTGTAACGTCTTCACTTATATTATTCGCTTTTCCACCACTAACTGTAGGATTAGGACTTTTAATGTTAGATCGTTTATTTGGCACAAGTTTCTTTAATCCAGCATTGGGTGGGAACACAATTATATGGGAGCATTTATTCTGGATTTTCGGTCATCCAGAGGTATACATTCTTATACTCCCAGCTTTCGGAATATTCTCGGAAATCTTCGCGACATTTTCGAAAAAACGATTATTTGGTTATTCATCGATGGTATTTGCGACAGTATTAATCGGATTTTTGGGATTTATGGTATGGGCGCATCATATGTTTACGGTTGGTCTTGGGCCAGTTGCAAATGCTATTTTCTCAGTTGCAACAATGGCGATTGCAGTTCCGACAGGTATTAAAATATTTAACTGGCTCTTTACAATGTGGGGCGGAAGTATTCGTTTTACGACACCGATGATGTGGGCGGTAGCTTTTATTCCATCATTCGTAATGGGTGGAGTTACAGGCGTTATGCTTGCATCTGCACCAGCTGATTATCAATTTCATGATAACTATTTCGTAGTAGCACATTTTCATTATGTAATCGTTGGCGGTGTTGTATTTGGTTTACTTGCGGGTGCTCATTATTACTGGCCACTGATGTTTAATAAAGTGTTAAATGAAACATTAGGAAAGATAACATTTTGGTTATTCTTTATCGGTTTTCATTTAACGTTCTTTATTCAGCACTTCCTTGGATTAATTGGGATGCCACGTCGTTACTACACATATCTTGAAGGGCAAGGATTGGAAATGGGGAATATGATTAGTTCCGTTGGAGCGGCGTTTATGGCTCTTGGAACGATTGTTCTTTTATTCAATGTAGTGAAAACAACGGTATCAAAAG
The DNA here is from genome assembly GCA_002578045.1 of Bacillus cereus. Lineage (GTDB taxonomy): Bacteria > Bacillota > Bacilli > Bacillales > Bacillaceae_G > Bacillus_A > Bacillus_A cereus_AK. The sequence continues at coordinate 3,635 of NUMR01000064.1, read as the reverse complement.
AGAAGGCTGGCCGTGATCCATGGGCTGGACGTACATTAGAATGGACAATGCCAGCACCTACGCCGGAATACAATTTTAAACAATTACCATTTGTCCGTGGATTAGATCCATTTTGGATTGAAAAACGTGAGGGGAATAAAGAGATGACAGCGGCGGAACCAGTTGGTGATATCCATATGCCAAATCCTTCATTTGGACCATTTATTATTTCTCTAGGCTTATTTATAGCAGCATTCGGTGCAATGTATATGCAAGGCGGAAAAGATAAGTTCTGGTTATTCGTAGCAATTATTGGTTTAATCATTACATTTGGTACAATGTTCCTACGTTCAGTAATCGATGATCATGGATATCATATTCATAAGGAAGATTTAGAAGATAAGGGGGGCAAGGCATAATGCATGTTGATGAAAAATTAACGAATGAAACATTTCCAGCAGAGCCTGAAAAAGCAACCCTTGAGGGGAAAAATAAGTTTGTCGGTTTTTGGTTATTTCTTGGAGGCGAAACAGTGTTGTTCGCTTCCTTATTCGGCACATATTTAGCATTAAAGAACTCTACAAATGGTGGACCGACATCTCAAGAAATGTTCCAAATGCCGCTCGTTTTCATTATGACGATGCTTTTATTAACGAGTAGTTTAACGAGTGTATATGCGATGTATCATATGAAAAACTTTAGCTTCAAGAAAATGCAATTTTGGTTACTTGTAACAGTATTGCTAGGTTTAGGATTTTTAGGATTTGAGATATATGAGTTTTATCATTATTCGCATGAATTTAAGCATACTATGAGAAGTAGTGCGTTTGGTTCGGCATTTTATGCTCTTGTTGGCACACATGGACTTCACGTATTGTTTGGATTGTGTTGGATTTTAACATTAATCTTTAGAAATGCGAAGAGGGGTCTAAATTTATACAATGCACCAAAATTTTATGTTGCATCGATTTATTGGCACTTTATTGACGTAGTTTGGGTGTTTATTTTCACTGTAGTATATTTAATGGGAATGGTGGGATAAACAATGGCGATAAAGCAAACGAATAATCCTAAAGTTGATCTTGTTTATCGGAAGAGAAAAAGTGCGGAGGAAATGAAGCACCAAGTTATTACGTTTGCACTAATGATTTTCCTCACATTAGTTGCATTTGTATCGGTAGCATATCCAAAAACTTTTAGTCCAACTTTCTCTGTTCCGTTTATTTTACTATTAGCAGTGGTGCAAGTAATTTTTCAACTGTATTATTTTATGCATATGAGCCATAAAGGACATGAAGCGGCAAGTTTCTTTCTTTATTCTGGCTTGTTGATAGGGTTAATTACAATTTTAGCTTTTATGACAATTGTGTGGATTTAAGGAGTAAGAAATAAGGGGCTTGTGTTGGCACAGCCCCCTCTTCATATTATGTGAAAGGATAATATTAAGAAGGTGGGTGTTATAATGAGTAACTTATGGATATTTGGCTTTCAAGCTCTATGGAGTCCAATCTTTTTATTATTTATGCTTTCGATTCTTATTGGATATTTCTTAATTATTGGGCCATATAGAATGCGATTTGAAGATGCGACAAAGGTAAGTAAAAAGCAAGTTTTTTATTTTACGACTGGGATTGTTCTTTTGTACTTTGTAAAAGGAGGCCCCATAGATTTAATTGGTCATATTATATTTAGTGCACATATGTTTGAAATGGCAGTCATGTATATCGCAGTTCCGCCATTATTATTGCTTGGTATACCAGTTTGGTTATATCGTCATATAACATCTTTTAAGCTCGTTCAAATTATATTAAAGGCTTTTGCTAAACCACTTATTGCATTGTTTGTATTTAATGGCCTGTTTTCTTTTTATCATTTGCCAGTTGTTTTTGATACAGTAAAACAAAGTCAAATTGTTCATCCTATTTGCCTTGCTATATTGTTTTTTGCGGCAATTATGATGTGGTGGCCGATGTTAAATCCGTTGCCAGAATATCAAACGTTAAGTGATATAAAGAAACTTGGTTACATGTTTGCTAACGGCATGTTATTAACGCCGGCTTGCGCGTTGATTATTTTTGCAACTGCACCGCTATTTGCAACGTATACGGATCCAGCCGCTTGGATGAAAGCGATGGAACTATGTGTGCCAGCGGGAACTTTATCAGATTTAAATATAACTGGACCGGAATTTTTACATTGGATGCCAATAGTGCAAGACCAACAAACGGGCGGCATCATTATGAAAATTGTCCAGGAAATAGTGTACGGTACAATTATTGGCTATGTGTTTTTTAGATGGGCACGTAGAGAGCGTGAAAAGGATGAAGCGCAATTACAGGAGCTACCACCGTATTTACAGACTAAGTAGAAAAAGAGTATGGGATTCCATATTCTTTTTTAGTTGTATCGAATAGAAAATTGAATTTTCGAACTTTTTATGTTAATCTAGTGTGGGCATGTACGAAAAGAGTTGCCTTTAAAAGTGGATAAAAAATTTACTACTAGCTTTAATACGTAACATTTCCATATGTAGTGCAAGTTTTTTAGAGAGTTACAAATTTATATCGTTGTCTTTAATAAACAAAAACTATTTTAAGGGGGATTTTAAATGGGTAGTAGTGGAAGTATGGTAAAGCCGATTAGTGGTTTTTTAACAGCGTTAATTCAATATCCAGTCCCAGTAGTGGAGTCGCGTGCAGACATTGATAAACAAATTAAACAGATTATAAAAACAATTTATTCGACGAAATCAGGCTATCCTGGATTAGAATTGATAGTATTTCCTGAATATAGTACACAAGGGCTCAATACAAAAAAATGGACTACAGAAGAGTTTTTATGCACAGTGCCTGGTCCTGAAACAGACCTATTTGCTGAGGCATGTAAAGAATGTGAAGTATATGGTGTTTTTTCTATAATGGAAAGAAATCCTGATGGTGGAGAACCGTATAATACAGCAATTATTATTGATTCACAAGGTGAGATGATTTTGAAGTATCGTAAGTTAAATCCTTGGGTGCCAGTCGAACCTTGGAAGGCTGGGGATTTAGGTTTACCTGTTTGTGATGGACCTGGGGGAAGTAAATTAGCTGTTTGTATTTGTCATGATGGCATGTTCCCTGAAGTAGCACGTGAAGCAGCCTATAAAGGTGCAAATGTCTTAATTCGTATTTCTGGATATAGTACACAAGTTAGTGAACAATGGATGTTAACCAATCGTTCAAATGCATGGCAAAATTTAATGTATACATTGTCAGTGAACTTAGCGGGTTATGATGGTGTATTTTATTACTTTGGTGAAGGGCAAGTATGTAATTTTGATGGGACTACTTTAGTGCAGGGACACCGAAATCCTTGGGAGATTGTTACTGCTGAAGTATATCCAGAGCTAGCAGATCAGGCTAGATTAGGATGGGGTCTAGAAAATAATATATATAATTTAGGTTCAAGGGGGTATGTAGCGACTCCTGGTGGGGTGAAAGAAAACCCGTATACGTTTGTAAAAGATTTAGCTGAAGGCAAATATAAAGTCCCTTGGGAAGATGATATTAAAGTAAAAGATGGATCCATTTACGGGTATCCAGTCAAAAAGACGATTCATTCTTAGGAAAGGTAAATAGAACAAGCGCATCATATTGATGCGCTTGTTCTATTTA
>NUMR01000063.1 GCA_002578045.1 Bacillus cereus | reverse complement strand
CTTATGGGACAGCCCCTTTTTAGCGTATGTCTTCAATTAATTGTTCCGATTCCTCGTACATACTGTACTCACTTAAAACTTGGATACAAAGCCATTTTAGTTCCTCAATACTATGCTCAAGTTCTTCAGGGAGCACATGATGAATGTCTTCAAGTCCCATTCCGATATGAATAAGCTCTAGTACGTGATCATCGATGTTCCGATCCATTAATAGTTCAAGTACTTCTAAATTGAATATGTATCGGTGAGCTTCATCGAGTGAAACAACTTTTAGCTTTAAGCTTTCTACAATACTCAATATAAAAAGAAGAATGGTTTTTTCAAGAACAGGTTGTTTCGCCATTTGAAATATCAGTTTCATCTTTTATACCTCCACATATAGCGCTAGGTTGTACTATATTATTCAGGAGGGGGGAGCAAATATGCATAATCAAGAGAAACTTTTCGTACTGTTTTTGTATAGTTATTGATGACTAGTGACAATGGATTTTTCGTGGGAAAATCCTGCTAATATAGCAGGGTAACGCTCAATTAAAAAATGCTCCAACTTTCTTGAATAGAAAGAAGTTCAAGAATTTTAAAACCAGCGATACTATTTCCGTTTGCATCTAAAGCCGGTCCGAAAATGCCAATCCCCACTTCACCTTTTACGCAGCCGAAAATGCCACCCGCTACACCACTTTTTGCAGGAATACCAACACGAATTGCAAATTCACCAGATTCGTTATACATACCGCACGTAACCATAAATGTTTTACAAATCTTTGTAATATGTTTAGGGATGATTTGCTTCTTCTGATATGGATCATATCCATCCATTGCAAAAATTAAGCCAATGCGTGCTAAATCGATACAGTTTACTTCAATCGCACATTGACGAGTGTATAAATCCATAAGTTCTTCAATGTCACAATCGATAATTCCGTTTTGTTTCATATAGTAACAAAGTGAACGGTTTAAGTATGCTGTCTCTAATTCTGAATTGGCAACTTTAGAAGAATAATTAATAGTAGGATTATCTGTTATTTCACGTACAAAATGAAGAATACGCTCCATTTTCTCTTTGTTATCTTTTCCTGCTAACATGCTTGTAATAGCTAGTGCTCCTGCATTAATCATTGGATTAAGTGGTTTGGAAGGACTTGTCGTTTCTAACTTAATAATAGAATTAAATGGGTCGCCAGTGGGTTCCATTCCAACTTTAGAAAATACATATTCTTCACCACGATCTAAAAGTGCAAGTGCAAGTGTAATTACTTTGGAAATACTTTGAAGAGTAAATAGTGTTTGTGAGTTACCAGCATGGATATAGTCTGTTTCTTTATGGAAAATGGCAATCCCTAAATCATCTGGATTTGCATTTCCTAGTTCGGGGATATAAGTAGCAAGTTTTCCTTTCTTTGTATATGGTTTTACTTGTTCCAACAACTGTTGTAAGTTGTTTGTTTCAATGCACTGCATAGTACCAACGCTCCTATTTCAAATTAACTAAGTTTATTTTTCCCAATATGCTCGGAAATAAATAATAACATGAAAAAGTGGAATGATAAAATGAAAGTTATTTGTGCTATAATAAGTTTTTTTTTCCTGTATATTTTGTAGTCAATAAGGAGAATTTTCCTTTTGTATAACAGTTTAGAAATGGGGAAATTATCCATAAAAAGTTTAAAAACAAAAGCTACACATCTATACAACTATATGTTATTATGGTTATGCAATAGAAAGCGTTTTCTGTATTGTACTTATAATGATAACGATTTCAAAAAATTAATAGGGGGAATTAAAATGTTGCAGTTTTTACAACGTATTGGTAAAGCGCTAATGCTTCCAATCGCCGTACTACCAGCAGCAGGATTATTGCTTCGTTTAGGCCAAGAAGATGTATTTAATATTCCTGTTATGGCACAGGCTGGTGCAGCAATTTTTGATAATTTAGCACTTATTTTTGCAATTGGTGTTGCAATCGGTTTGTCTATTGATGGTAGTGGAGCAGCTGGACTTGCTGGGGCAATTGGTTATTTAGTTATGAAGAATACAACTAATGCTTTAAGTGTTAGTTATTCAACAGCGGAGCTGAATGATAAGTTAAAAAGTGTTCAAGATTTATTAGGGTCAGTTGATCCAAGTAAATTAGCGGATACAATGAATAAAGTTTCTAATGCAGCAGCGTTAACGCCGAAAATAAATATGGCCATACTTGGGGGTATTATTGCTGGGGTTGTTGCTGGATTACTATACAATAAGTTCCATAAGATTAAATTACCAGAATGGTTAGGATTCTTTGCAGGAAAACGTTTCGTACCAATCATTACTTCTATTGTGATGCTTCTCCTAGGATTAGTATTCAGTCAAATTTGGCCAACAATCCAAACGGGTATCGATGCAGTTTCACATGGTATCGTAAACTTAGGTTCAATCGGTGCTGGTTTGTTCGGACTATTAAACCGTTTATTAATTCCGATCGGTTTACATCATGTAATGAACACATATTTTTGGTTTGTATTTGGTGACTTTACAAATGCAGCTGGTGATATTGTTCATGGTGATATCGCTCGCTTCTTTGCAAAAGATCCATCAGCAGGTATGTTCATGACTGGTTTCTTCCCAATTATGATGTTTGGTTTACCAGCAGCATGTTTCGCAATGATTGCAGCTGCTAAACCAGAAAAGCGTAAAATGGTTACAGGTATGTTAGTTGGTCTAGCATTAACTTCATTCTTAACTGGTATTACAGAGCCGATTGAATTCTCATTCATGTTCTTATCTCCAGTATTATATGGTATTCATGCTGTATTAACAGGTCTTTCTTTATTCATTACAACAACACTTGGCATTCACGATGGTTTCTCATTTAGTGCCGGTGCAATCGATTACGCCTTAAACTTCGGTATTGCAACAAAACCAGTGTTACTAGCAGGAATCGGTTTAATTTACGCAGCAATTTACTTTGTAGTATTCTACTTCTTAATTAAGAAGTTCAACTTGAAAACTCCTGGTCGTGAAGATGACGATGAGTTAGCTGAAGAGGGTGATGCACCGGTTGCAGGTTCAATTGGTGAAACTTACGTAGCGGCTTTAGGAGGAAAAGACAACTTAACAGTTATTGATAACTGTGCAACACGTCTACGTTTACAAGTGAAAGATGCTGGTCAAGTAAACGAAGCAGCATTAAAACGTGCTGGTGCAAAAGGTGTTATGAAATTAAGTGACACAAGTGTACAAGTTATCGTAGGTACAAATGTTGAATCTGTTGCCGATGATATGAAAAAACACGTATAAATAATTAGATAAGAGGATATCCAAAAGATTGATAACATCAGTTTTTTAGAGGATATCCTCTTTTTTTTGTTAAAAATTTAATGGGAATCTTACTTTTGTAAATTTTCTTTTTCTTTTTTGTACATATAGGTTGGTAATATGTTAAGTGCGTGATAAAGTAGGGATGATATGGAATGGAATATCCAAAATCTACAAAAAAGATTTTAAATAAATTTTGAGTAGAGGAAGTAAATTATTAGTGAATAAGGGGAAAAAGGCAATTATGGATCAGGAAAAAAATAATGCAAATGGGAAAGCACGTCGGCCGATTGTATACTTAAAAAGAACAATCATTCTCGTTCTGCTATTTTCACTTATATATTTCATGTATACAAAAATTGTTGCGTATAATAAGAAAGAGGAAACTTTAAAAGCGGCAGCAGAAATGAAAAAACAAGAAGAGCTAAAAAAGAAAGAAGAAAAAAAGAAGCAGGAAGCACAAAAACAAAAAGAGAAGGAAGAACAAGTGAAGCAAGCGCAAATTGTGGAGAAGTCTGCTGAAGAACCACCACCACCTCAAGAAATTAATGAAAACGCTCAATTGGATCAATATTTACAAAACGCAGGGTTTAGTGGGACAGCTGTTATTGTGAAGAACGGGAAAGTTCTTTTGAATAAAGGATACGGTATGGCAAATAAAGAGAAGCAAGTACCGAATAATTCAGAGACGACTTTTTATATCGGCTCTATTTCAAAAGCGTTTGTAGCGACCGCTATTATGCAATTAAAAGATCAAAATAAGTTACAAGTAGAGGATACGGTTGCCAAGTATATTCCAGACTTTCCTCAAGGTAATAGCATTCAGCTAAAGCATCTATTAACACATACATCGGGAATTCCAGAATATGAGCAGGGAACAGAGGATATTTCTCATGAAGAATTGATTAAACGAATAGGAAACCAAGAGCGTATTGGGAGTCCAGGAGAGAAATGGAAGTATTCTGATTCAAACTACTCTATCCTTGCTTACATTGCCGAAAAGGTAAGCGGCCAACCGTTAGAAGAGTATATTAAACAACATATTTTTGCTACTGCTGGCATGAAACATTCTGGTTTTGGTAAAGAGTTAGAACAAACAAGATTCCCATCAACAGGTTATAAAATAGTGAATAACAATATGACAACACCTAATATTCCGAGTATGTCACAACTATATGGTTGTGGTGATATATATACAAGTGCGCATGATCTATATTTATTTAATGAAGCACTATTTTCTGGAAAATTAATTTCAAAAGAGAGTTACAATCAAATGTTTACAGCTGTGAAAAAGGATTACGGATTTGGTTGGTATGTAGATCCAGGAAGTTATTCGAATCACGGTGTAATGCCAGGTTGGAATTGCTTAAATGGATTTAGTAAAAACGGTAGTGTATATGTTGTTTTATTACCTAACATTCAAAACAACATTAAATCATTTGGTAAAGTGAATAACGACATTTATACGATGTTACGACATATTGAAGTGTAAAAGGCTATCCTTATTTGGATAGTCTTTTTGTTGAGGAAATATATGGAGGGTGTCATAATGAAATAAATGGAAAAGGGAATGTTTTATAGCGATAACAAAAAAAGTGTACAACATGTGTACACTTTTTAGTTCTGTTACAAAAACTATAACAGATTAGGAGGTAAGAGTATTACAGATCTACAATGGGTATTGTTCTTATATTACAAAATAAGACTCGTATATAAAGATACAAAAAAATACAACTAAAGGTTAATGATAAAGAATTTTAAGTGAAGTTAACACTATGTACATAGTAGTTTGTTCAATATTTCACAAACATGTCACAACTATTTCGTTCACTTTCGAAAAAAAGTAGTATTCTAAGTTTGTAAGCTGTTATATAAAAAATCTTAGTCCTGTACTAATCAAAAATGGAGGAGATTAGGATGACTCAAGTATTAGAAAATGTACAAAACGCATGGGAAAACTTTAAAGGTGAAAAATGGAAAGCAGAGATTGATGTTCGCGATTTCATTTTAAATAATGTAAACGTTTACGGAGGAGACGAATCTTTTTTAGCGGGAGCAACTGAAGTAACGAAAAAACTTTGGAATCAAGTAATGGATTTAACAACAAAAGAACGTGAAAACGGTGGCGTTCTTGATATGGATACAAAAATTGTTTCTTCTATTACATCACATGAACCAGGATATTTAAATAAAGATATTGAAAAAGTAGTCGGTTTCCAAACTGATAAACCATTTAAACGCTCTTTACAACCATATGGTGGTATTCGTATGGCGGAACAAGCGTGTGAATCTTATGGATACGAAGTGGATAAAGAACTTAGTCGGATTTTTAGAGATTGGAGAAAAACTCATAATCAAGGTGTATTTGATGTTTATACACCAGAAATGAGAAATGCACGTAAATCAGGCGTTATTACTGGCCTTCCAGATGCATATGGACGTGGACGAATTATCGGTGACTACCGCCGAGTAGCGTTATATGGTATTGATCATTTAATTGAAGCGAAAAAAGCGGATTTAAATTTAACTAGCAGTGTAATGAGCGAAGATACAATGCGTTTACGCGAAGAGTTATCTGAGCAAATGCGTGCACTTCAAGAATTAAAACAAATGGCTGCTTCCTATGGCTTTGATATTTCTAAGCCAGCAACAAATGCACAAGAAGCCTTCCAATGGCTATACTTCGCATACCTTGCAGCAATTAAAGAACAAAATGGAGCTGCGATGAGTCTTGGACGTACTTCCACATTCTTAGATATTTACATTGAAAGAGATTTAGAAAAGGGTACTTTAACAGAAGAAGAAGTACAAGAAATTGTGGACCACTTCATTATGAAATTACGTCTTGTGAAATTCGCAAGAACACCTGATTATAATGAACTATTTTCTGGTGATCCAACTTGGGTAACTGAATCTATCGGTGGTATTGCATTAGATGGTCGTCCATTAGTAACGAAAAACTCATTCCGTTTCTTGCATACATTGGATAATTTAGGACCAGCTCCAGAACCAAACTTAACAGTTCTTTGGTCTAAACAATTACCACAGAAATTTAAAAACTATTGTGCAAAAATGTCTATTAAAACATCAGCAATTCAATATGAAAATGATGATATTATGCGTCCTGAATATGGCGATGATTACGGTATTGCATGTTGTGTATCTGCAATGAGAATTGGTAAACAAATGCAGTTCTTCGGAGCACGTGCAAACTTAGCAAAAGCATTACTATATGCGATTAACGGTGGTAAAGATGAAAAATCAAAAGCACAAGTTGGTCCTGAGTACGCACCAATTACTTCTGAAGTATTAGATTATAAAGAAGTTATGCATAAGTTTGATATGACAATGGAATGGTTAGCGAGTCTATATTTAAATACATTAAATGTTATCCACTACATGCATGATAAATATAGCTACGAACGTATTGAAATGGCGCTTCATGATACAAATGCTCTTCGTACAATGGCAACAGGTATCGCAGGATTGTCTGTAGTAGCAGACTCATTAAGTGCGATTAAATACGCAAAAGTAAAACCAATTCGTGATGAAAATGGTATTGCAGTTGACTTTGAAATTGAAGGAGATTTCCCTAAATATGGTAACAATGATGATCGTGTAGATGAGATTGCTGTAAACCTTGTGAAAACATTTATGAATAAACTTCGCAAGCATAAAACATACAGAAATTCTGTTCATACAATGTCAATCTTAACTATTACATCTAATGTTGTATATGGTAAGAAAACTGGTAATACTCCAGATGGTCGCCGTACTGGAGAGCCGTTCGCACCAGGTGCAAACCCAATGCATGGACGTGATACAAAGGGTGCATTAGCTTCATTATTATCTGTAGCTAAATTACCATATGAAGATGCACAAGATGGTATTTCTAATACATTCTCTATTATTCCAAAAGCACTTGGTAAAGAAGATGATGTACAAGTACGCAACTTAGTATCTATGCTTGATGGTTATGCAGTAAAAGAAGGACATCACTTAAATATTAACGTATTTAATCGCGAAACATTAATGGATGCAATGGAACATCCTGAGAAATATCCACAATTAACAATTCGCGTATCTGGTTACGCTGTAAACTTTATTAAATTAACCCGTGAACAACAAATCGATGTAATTAATCGTACAATGCATGAAAGCATGTAAGTGAAAAAAGTGTCCCTCTGCTAGTTATAAATAGCAGAGGGAGGCTGTTTCAATAAAGGAGGAAGTAACATGGTAAAAGGAAGAATTCATTCTGTAGAGTCTTGTGGTACTGTTGATGGCCCAGGAATTCGTTATGTCATATTTACACAAGGGTGTTTATTACGTTGCCAATATTGTCATAATGCTGATACATGGGAAATCGGTAAAGGAAAAGAAATAACAGTTGAAGAAGTAATGCAGGATGTGACATGTTACCTACCTTTTATTGAAGCTTCTGGAGGTGGTATAACAGTTAGTGGTGGGGAACCATTACTACAGTTAGACTTCTTGATTGAATTGTTTAAGAAATGTAAGGAAGTTGGAATTCATACAACAATTGATTCTTCAGGTGGTTGTTATTCTGAAGAGCCGGAATTCCAACGAAAGTTAGATATATTAATGGATTATACAGATTTAGTTTTATTGGATTTAAAACATATCGATCCCAAAAAGCATCGTAAATTAACAGGGAAACCAAATGAACATATTTTACAATTTGCTCGTTATTTATCAGATAAGAATAAACCGATTTGGGTACGACATGTATTAGTTCCAGATATTACTGATAATGAAGAAGATCTACAAAAATTATCTAGCTTTATTCAAAGTTTGTCTAATGTTCAAAAAGTTGAAGTGTTACCATATCATAAGCTCGGTGTATATAAATGGGAGGCGCTTGGACATAAATATCCACTTGCAAATGTAGAACCACCTACAGAAAAAAATGTAGAACAAGCAAAACATATTTTACAAGCAGTCTAATCCAAATATTGGATTAGACTTTTTACTTTCTTTACAATAAAACCTAGAGTATATATATAGAAAAGGGTATACTGAAAATAGAATATCCATATTTTTGTAAGGAATAAGTAGAGAAATTTACATAATTGTAAAGGGAAATCAAAATAGTAAAAAGAATTAAGAAGTAAAAGAGCGAGTATCATGGAATAGAGAAGATTTGTAAGTTATTGCGAAAGCTCTTATAGGAAAGTATAATGTAAAGATATGAGCACAGATAGGATTAAGGGGTCAATCTTATATGCTTTGCATATCCACGACAGGTACATAGCTGAGAGGGCATTATTAGAATCTGTTTATGTAATTTTTAAGGAAAATGTTTTTCCTATTGTCGTATATGCAATATGGAGAAACAAAAAGCTAGGAGTGGATTTGTTTGATAAAAAACCCCAAGGTTTTAATATTAACTGCACATTACGGCAATGGTCATGCGCAAGTAGCGAAAACATTAGAACAAACATTTCGCCAAAAAGGAATTGAAGATGTTATTGTATGCGACTTGTTTGGAGAATCACATCCATTTATAACCGACATTACAAAATATTTATATTTAAAAAGTTATACAATAGGAAAAGAATTATATCGTTTGTTTTATTACGGGGTAGAAAAAATTTATGACAAGAAAATAGCATCTTGGTACGCAAATTTTGGAAGGAAACGTCTGAAATCACTTTTACAAGTGGAGAGACCCGACATTGTTATTAATACCTTTCCAATCATAGCTGTACCAGAATTGAAAAAGCAAACAGATATTTCAATTCCTGTTTATAATGTATTAACGGATTTTTGCGTGCATAAAATATGGATTCATCGAGAAGTAGATCGTTATTTCGTAGCAACTGATCATGTGAAAAAAGTGATGGTTGATATCGGTGTGCCTGCGGAGCAAATTGTTGAAACTGGAATTCCAATTCGCAGTAGTTTTGAGCTAAAGATAAATCCGGATGTTATATATAATAAATATCAATTATGTAAGAATAAAAAGATTTTACTAATTGTAGCGGGTGCTCATGGGGTATTAGGAAGTGTAAAAGAGCTATGCCAGTCATTTATGTCTGTACCTAATTTACAAGTGGTTGTCGTTTGTGGAAAAAATGAAGCTTTAAAACAGGATTTATTAGGGTTACAGAAACAAAATTCTGATGCATTAAAAGTATTTGGTTATGTTGAAAACATTGATGAACTATTCCGTGTTACTTCTTGTATGATTACGAAGCCAGGCGGTATTACGTTAAGTGAAGCAGCAGCGTTGCAAGTACCTGTCATTTTATATAAGCCTGTTCCAGGACAAGAAAATGAAAATGCGATGTATTTTGAAAAAAAAGGAGCTGCAATTGTAATTCGTGATGATAGTGAGGTTTTTGCAAAAACAGAGGCGTTATTACTAGATGATATGAAGCTTATTCAAATGAAAGAAGCAATGAAAAGCATTTATCATCCGGAGCCAGCTGGTCATATTGTGGATGCAATTTTGGCAGAAAATCATGTAAAACCGAATCATATACCTATGAAATCACCTGCTCTTGCAGAATCGTTTACTTAATAAGCAACCCTCTTTTATATGTTTAAAGAGGGTTCTTTGTTATTTTAAAAGACTAATTTATCCCGCTATTTGTGGGCAGTAAGACTCTCACCTCAAAATTCGGCGGATGCGAGGNNTGGGGGATGGACAAACCCCCCACTGATTAAAGTTTCACTTTATCCACAAAGGGTTACGTTTTCATTAAACAGTAAAGTCGGAATATTAACAACTATACCCACATTGTCCACAACTTTTAGAAAAATATCCACAATCCGAGCAGTTGATATGTGCTAAAATATATATAAATATCAAATTTTTTTAAAAAATACTCACAATTCTATCGATTTTGTGGATAAAGTTGTCCACAATAAAAAAGTTCCCTTATGTATAAGAGAACTTTTTTGTCTATTTCTATTAGTCGGGAAAATTATGTAATGAAAATGAATAATTAGGGGAAAACTTCTAATTATTCATTTTCACTTTAAATACTTTTTGAGCGATATCCCGCTGCACGATCTGCTTTTCGAAATTCTCGCTGGTATAGAACTTCTTGTGTACTAGATAATGTGTTTTTCGCTTTGTCACGTTTCTTTTTATCCATTACAAATCACCTCGTGTCCTAAAGTCACTATTTATCGTTTCCAAAGACATGGGGTGATATACATATACGTCAAACGGTTAATGATTAATTGTTATTTCTAAAAAATTAGATTACGCTTCTTTTAATTGGTGAGTATCTTGGAATGTTGTATCACGCATCGTTGCAAGTGTATATTGATCTTTTGGAATTTCATATAAGTTATATACTTCTTCATTCGCGTTAATTTCATCATAAATGGCTTTTCTTGTTTCATTTGCTAGATTTACATATTGTAGTTTTTCAGCAGCTTTAATAGAACGAATATTTATTTTACGAATGCGCATAAAGATGGTTTCAATATTTAATTCATAGAAAAGTTCGCTAAAAAATGAATCTTTTGCCAATTTATTATATCCTTTGCCATGATACGGTTTTCCAAGCCATGTTCCAAGGAATCCAGCTTTTTCTTGCACATCAAATAAAGTAATTGTTCCGATAGGGTTACCCCATTCATCTAAAATTGTGCGTGAAATCAATTCTCCACGCTCTTCGGCTTCAATAGTTTGTTTCGTTAAAAATAAATATTCCTCATAAGAATAAGCCTTTTGACGCACAAAAGGGAAGACAGCTGGATCCACCATTAACTCGTATAGAACGTGGCTGTCGTGTAAGTCGCGTTTTTTCAACATACTAACTCCTCCTCACACGAGGGTAGCATGACGAAAAAACACCCCACCCTCGAAATTTTTATATCAATCTTTAAAAAATTTCGGGGTGGGAATCGAACCCACTAGAACCAGTTTATAACGCTGGTGGCGCACCATTTGCCTTCCCCATTCATCAATTTGAAAATGATAATCACGACACAAATTGATTATGGTCTCATTCAGTTTATAATCGTATAATACTTTATCTAGTCAAAAAAATAAACTAGTTTTTTTTATTTTTTTTGTAAATTATTTTTCCATCAATCATAGTGAGTACTGGCTTGGCTAAATAATGGAAAGGATGATGAGTCCATAACACAAGATCAGCATCTTTTCCAACTTCAATACTTCCAATCCTATCCTCTAAACGTAAATTTCGTGCTGAGAGTATGGTGATTCCCTCTAAGGCCGTTTTCTCATCTAATCCTTCCCTTACTGCCATAGCAGCACAAAGGTTTAAATATTGAATTGGGGTATACGGGTGATCGGTTGTAATTGAAACTTCTATGCCATTTTTCGATAATATATGGTAAGTATCCCATGTTTTATTTTTAAGTTCGATTTTAGAACGTCGTGTAAGAGTAGGGCCAACTGAAACTTTTACATTATGTTTTGAAAGCTCATCTACAATAAAGTGTCCCTCTGTACAATGTTCAATACGTAAATCAAGATTGAATTCTGTTGCAAAGCGAAGAGCAGAGCTAATATCATCTGCGCGGTGAGCGTGGATACGTACCGGAATTTCACGGCGTAATGCTTTTAAAATAGGGAGCATTCGAAAATCTGCTTCATGGCCGTAGTGCTGTGCTTCATAGAATGATTCCCGAAGTAACCCCATAATTCCCATACGGGTTATAGATTCTTTTGTACCATTACTATGGACCTTTTTAGGATTTTCTCCAAAGGCAATTTTTAAACCAGCAGGCTCTTGAATAATCATATGATCAATACAAGTTCCAGCAGTTTTTATTACACAAGTAGTACCCCCGATAATATTTTGGCTTCCAGGCATAACATGAACAGTTGTAATTCCATTTTGCACAGCGTCTTGAAATGCAATATCAAAAGGATGGATTCCGTCTAAAGAACGGATATGTGGTGTTGAAACTTCAGATGTTTCATTCGCATCATTACCAGCCCAACCAGTGCCTTCATCATAGAGACCTAGATGAGTATGGACATCAATAAATCCGGGTAAGAGATGAAGCGCTCGTGCATCTATAACGGTCATATCTTGAGTGGGCTGAATAAAAGGTTTAATCTCGGTGATTTGTTCCCCTGTAACGAGTACATCTCCTTGAAACTTTGGAGAGGTAATAGGATACACAATGGCTTGTTTGAGCAATATTTTCATAGGTACCTCATTTCTGTTACTTTGAAATGCTAATGGAATGTAAGACAAAGCAACTGGAAGGTTATTCGTATAATAATGCTCCAGATTCTAGAAAATGAAAGTTTTAAAAAGGGATAAATTCCTTGTAAGACCATATTTCAGAAGTTTTACATTGTATGCAAGAGTATATTTTGTAATGCATGGTTTACTGTCGAAAATTTGAATTGATATCCATGTGTAATAGCTTTATCCCGCTATTTGTGNNTAAAGTTTCACTTTATTTGGCAGTACATGTTGTCCTTCTAATACGAGTGTACTCATCTCACCAAGTAAGACGTGAAACATGAATGAAGGGACAGGTAGCCAATGAGTCCTTTCGTTGTTTGAATTCTACTGTTTAAAATTGTTTCTTTTTGTTTTTTGTCCATCTACTATTGATAGACTCTCCAGCTAAATGAATAGCTGCATCGATAGAGGGGCGAGGGAAGGTAGATAAATCAGGTGTCCAGTGTACGTATTGAAGGGTAGAGGTTGAAGTTTCAGCAGTTTTTTTCGAGTAAGAATGTAGACAGTATACCCTTTTGAATAAAAAAAGTAGACAGATATTTACCGATAAAACCGGAGCCACTAGAAATTGCGATTTTCACAATCATTTCCTCCTCAATATATGTATTCTTGAAAGGTAAAAATGTTCTTCGCCTATGTTAAAATAATAGGGAGGTGAGAGTATGGCTGTCATTACAAAAATAGAAGTGCAAAAACGATCGAAAGAACGATTTAATATTTATATTGATAAAGGACAGGGTGAAGAGTACGGATTTAGTGTGAATCAAGTAATCTTAATAAAACACGGCTTACAAAAAGGCCTAGAAATTGATGAAATAGAGTTAGGAAATATTTTGTACAATGAAGAGGTACAAAAAGCATATTTACAAGCAATTTCCTATTTAACCTATCAAATGAGAACGAAACAAGAAGTAGAAGATTTTTTACGAAAAAAAGAAGTGGGACAAGCCGTCATCTCTGAAGTGGTTTCGAAATTATTACATGATAGATATATTAATGATACAGAGTACGCTATTTCATATGTGCGAACGCAAAGTAATGTAAATCAAAAAGGTCCAACTGTTATTAGAAGAGAGCTGTTAAATAAAGGTGTTCAAGATCTAGTCATTACACATAGTTTACATGAGTATCCGAAGGGAAAGCAATTTGAAAATGCTTTAATTCTTATAGAGAAGAAGAAAAAGTCTTATCAAAAACACTCTTTTTTACAAATGAAGCAAAAGTTAGAGGAAATGCTTGTTCGTAAAGGGTATTCTAGAGATGTGATTCAAATTTGTATGGAAGAATTAAAAGACGAAAAAGGTGATGAACAGCAACAAGAAGCGTTACACTATCATGGAAATAAATATTATGAAAAATATAGGAAGTATGATGGATGGACCTTCGAAAATAAGATGAAACAAGCGTTATACCGGAAAGGATTCTCTATTGATGAAATAGAGATATTTTTACAAATGAAACGCGAAGAGGGATGAGGGAATAAGATGAATATGCCAAAACGCTACAGTGAAATGACACCACATGAGCTAAGGGAAGAAATTGGGGCTTTGAAGGAGCAAGCAGTAAAGGCTGAGCAACTTGGAATTGTAAATGAATTCGATGTATTAATGAGAAAGATGGCTATGGCTCGTGCTTACATGACTGATATAAACAAATTCCATATTGGTGAGACATATGAATTAGTAGAAGAACCTGGTGTATTATTTAAAATTACGTATTTCAACGGGGTATTTGCTTGGGGATATAAGCAAAATGATAATGAAGAGATTGGAATACCAATTTCCTTATTGCAAGAAAAATAAAAACCAGAGAGCGAATATCCCTCTGGTTTTCATCTTTGGTAGGCGTTAAAGGAGATAGGAGATTCTAAAATTGGCGTTTTTTGCATTCGTTTGCCAATATAATGAGAGACTGGGTTTGTTGCGTCTGTCCGTTAACTTGCGCTTTCGCATGTTTCGGACGAGTCCACGTATGGTTAAATAATTCAGAACGACTATCTAAACGATCACGGTAGCTCATCTTTATCACCTCGTGTAGGAAGTTGATTTAGTAGTTTGTACTACTCTTCCTGCTGATTTGCAGCACGCATACGTTCTTGTGGGTGCGTGTTAATTGTGCCGTTAGGTCGTTTCGAAGCGAAGCGTGATTTCGACTGCGGTTGACCATCGATTTTGCTGTTGTTTTTTGACTCAGACCAAAATTCGGCTTGTTTACCCATTATGAACGCCCTCCTCATTATCAGTTGATACCTTTTTAAGAAGTATCAATTATAGAATGTGCAAAATAGAAGAAACTATCCTTTAGAAATGAAGGGAGAAATAGGTAAAAGGAGACTACAACATGAATGATATGTATGAAGCATTAACGAAAGAGTTATTGGACAAGAATGACAAACTTTCTTACGCGCAAGCTCGTGCTTGGGTTGAGTTACTATGGGAAGATTTTCAAACAACTTATGCAAAGTCAGGTCGTTACCAAGGAGAGCAAATAGCGGAACAAGTGGTACGAACATGGATTAATAATCATGGTGTACGCCTTCATGAAATGCGTACAAATAATCCGAAGTATAGCCATTTAATAAATCAAGAAGATTATTTGAAACATTAAAAAAAGCGACTTAAGTCGCTTTTTTTAATGTGGAAGTAATTCCAGTTTTTTTCGAAGTTTTTCTTCGCTAAAAATCCATCCTGTATAGGAACTAATAATATTTAAATTGTGGTCGAGCTGAACGATTGCGACGAATGGATAATAATCTTTACTTCGATATCGCAAATCAATGAATCGAACTTCGTAATAATGATCATAATCAAAAATATCCCAGCGATATACAGGAGAGAAAGATAGGAAGGCCGAGATATTTTCATCTTGTTTAGCTGCTCGCATAATAGCGTTACTTGGGAACGGTACCCGATCGAACTTATCGTATATCATAATGTTACCACGACGCCATTTCGCAACGTAGTAATAATCAGTTGTAACGACTGCTAAATGATAATGATAAAATCGGTAAGAAGGAGAAATGATTATCTTCTCAACATTTTTGAAACGCTTGTGTACAATGTTTCTTATATTTCTATGCATCATAATTCGTCCGATATAGTAAACAATCATTAATATATAAGCTGCTAAGGCTGTATAACCTTTATGGGAACCTACGAGCATGCAAGCAATTGCAAGTATATGGATAAAGAAAATTACGGTATCAAACGTATTAATTATGCCGAGTGCGACCCATTTTTTTGTGAAAGGTCGTAACGCCTGTGTACCGTAGGCATTGAAAATATCTACAAAGACGTGAAGAAAGACAGCGATAAATGACCAGAGTAGTAGATGAAGATATGGAGCGTCTGAAAAAAAGGCGAAAGAGATGCCGCTTATAAGGAACGACCAAAGAATTACTGCAGGAATGGAATGAGTAATTCCGCGATGATTTCTTATATATTTAGCGTTATTACGCAATTTTAAAACTGTATCAATGTCAGGAATATTGGAACCAGCAATTGTAGCAAGCATAACCGCTTGTGGCCCAATATCACTTTGTGCTATGGTTGGATCTAATGTTGCTAAGCTGCCTAAAGTGACACCCATAACAAGGTGAGTGGCTGTGTCCATAGAAATCCACCTCCGTTTTTTATTAATGTAACTCTTTTTATTCGATACCTCAAGTCCTTTACCTTCTATTTCCTATGTCATCTTACTTAAATTTTTTCCTAAAATCTTTATAATAGTACATATATGCAAAAAAATGAGGGGGATCAAGTTTGACACTTGAAATACTAAATAATTTTAATATAGAGCAGTTTCAAAATGATTTAATTGGTTGGTTTGAAGAAGAGCAGCGCGATTTACCGTGGCGAAAAAATAAGGATCCATACCGCGTTTGGGTTTCTGAAATTATGTTACAGCAAACAAGGGTAGAAGCTGTAAAACCATATTACGCAAATTTTATGGGAAAGTTTCCTACACTTGAAGCATTAGCAAATGCCGATGATGAAGAAGTATTAAAAGCATGGGAAGGTTTAGGATATTATTCTAGAGCACGTAATTTACATGCGGCAGTAAAAGAGGTAAAAGAAGTATACAGCGGGATAGTACCAAATGATGTAAAGAAAATTGAAAAGTTAAAAGGAGTCGGACCATATACAAAAGGTGCTATTTTAAGTATCGCATATGGTATACCAGAACCAGCAGTTGACGGAAATGTTATGCGTGTATTATCTCGCATTTTATCAGTATGGGATGACATTGCAAAACCAAAGACTAGAAAAGTGTTTGAAGAGATTGTGCGTGAAATTATTTCAACAGAAAATCCATCTTATTTTAATCAAGGTTTGATGGAATTAGGGGCACTGATTTGTATTCCTAAAAATCCATCTTGCTTACTTTGCCCTGTACGTGAACATTGCAGAGGCTATGCTGAGGGTGTTCAAAAAGAATTACCAGTAAAAAGTAAAGCGAAAGCTCCTAAAATGGTACCTATTGTTGCGGGGGTGCTTCAAACTGAAGATGGTCGTTATGTTATTAATAAACGTCCAAGTACAGGATTACTAGCTAATATGTGGGAGTTTCCGAATATTGAACTTGGCGAAGGAATTCGGAATCAAAAGGACCAGCTTATAGATTATATGAAAGAAACATTTGAGATCTCGGTTTCCATTGATGAATACGCAATGAATGTCCAACATACTTTCACACATCGTACTTGGGATATATTTGTATTTTACGGAAAAGTAACAGGTGATATTGCTGAAACAGATACATTGAAATTTATATCGAAAGAAGCATTTGACCAGTTACCGTTCTCAAAATCACATCGTACGATTTATGAAAATGGTGTTGAGAAAATTACGCTGCAATAAAAAATAAAAAACGTGTTNNAACACGTTTTTTATTTTTTAAAATTTTGTCTGATGAGTTTAAAGAGCCTAGTAATTAGTAGGGTACTGATTACAGTTTCGTTTTATCCCGCTATTTGTGGGCTAATCATTAGTGGGGGATGGACAAAACCCTCACTGATTACAGTTTCACTTTATAATCCACCACGTGATTCGATTTCTTTCACAATTTCTTTATAGATTGTTTGTCCTTCTACATTTAGATATGGCATAATTTGCTGGAAGGAATGATGAAAATAAGCTAATTCATCTTCTCTCCATTCATTTTTTGAAAGCATCGTTAGTTCAGTCATATCGCGTCCAGTGTACATATTTCCACCTCCATCATCTGTAGTTTGAATGAGTATGAAGAGATATATGCTAAAATTTTTCAAAAGAAAATTACGGATAGCTTCTAAGTGAATTGGTTACATTATTAATTGTGGAGGTGAGAAAGATGAATAAAAAACAACAAGGCTATAATAAGGCAACTTCTGGTGCTAGCATTCAAAGTACAAATGCGAGTTATGGTACAGAGTTTGCAACTGAAACAAATGTACAAGCAGTAAAACAAGCAAACGCACAATCAGAAGCAAAGAAAGCACAAGCTTCTGGTACTCAAAGTGCAAACGCTAGTTATGGTACAGAATTTGCAACTGAAACAGATGTGCATTCTGTGAAAAAACAAAATGCAAAATCAACTGCAAAACAATCACAATCTTCTAGCTCAAATCAGTAATGAAAGAAAAACACTTCTCCAATTCGAGAGAAGTGTTTTCTTTGTGTGTATATCATTGTAATGAAAAGAAAGTGAACGACATAACTTCTAATAAGTCAACAAATGTAGTCAAAGGAGAAGGAAGTGAAAGATTAGAAGTATGTAATAGGAATGATAACTAACGAATAAATCCAAAAGGGGGTAAGTAATGAACGATTTTGATAAGTTGGTAGGAGAGCAATTGGAAACGATGGATGAGTTGTTAAAGTTGCAAGCACATCTGGAGAAGTATCAACAAATTGAAATGAGCGAAAAGGATACGTACGATAAAAAAGAATTACATTTTATCCGTCAAGAAATATATAGAACAGAAGTGGCATTGAAACTGTTGCATGAGAAACTTGAAGAGCAAACGAATAGTGTGATTCAATCCTTTGAAAATGAAAAAATAATTTCAAACTTAGGATAAGATATATTGTTACCTCCATGTGAAAAGCCCTTCTTTAAATGGAGATAAGGAAGGGTTTTTTCTATTATCATTTCTTCATTTATAAATGATTCAGTGAAGGCCCGAATAGGGATATGGTATTCAACAATAAACATTCAGTGTAAAAATAGAGTCTTGTCGCTTTAGTTTTAAAAATTCGACAAAAAAGTTATAATAGAAAAAAAGTGAATGCAGTTCAAATGATCGTTGAGGTAATGTAAGAAGGGCATTTGCAGTTGAAAGAAGGGAGCATATATGGGATTTCCCAAAGAAGGAGAAAAAGTACAAATACATAGTTATAAACATAATGGCTCCATTCATAGAATGTGGGAAGAGACAACAATTTTAAAAGGAACACAGAGTCTTGTAATCGGAGCGAATGATCGTACAGTAGTTACGGAATCGGATGGCCGGACATGGATTACTCGTGAACCAGCAATTTGTTATTTTCATGCCAACTATTGGTTTAATGTGATTGGAATGCTAAGGGAAGAAGGCGTATATTATTATTGTAATTTAAGCTCACCTTTTGCGTATGATTCTGAAGCATTGAAGTATATTGATTATGATCTAGATATTAAAGTGTATCCAGATATGACATATACGCTTTTAGATGAAGATGAGTATGAAAAACATAGTCAAATCATGCAGTATCCACCTGTTATTGATACCATTTTAAAACGAAATGTAGCACATTTAACACAGTGGATTCATCAAAGAAAAGGTCCATTTGCACCAGATTTCGCAGATATGTGGTATGAGAGATATTTAATGTACAGAAATTAAAACAAACCTGCAGGGGATTTCCCGGCAGGTTTGTCCTATTAGGGGGGATTATGTGCAAGGCATAAAAAGATATTTACAATTTGTGAAACCATATAGATGGCTTATTGCTATTACAATTGTTATCGGGTTAGTTAAGTTTGGTATACCGCTTATTATGCCATTGTTATTAAAGTATATTATCGATGATGTAATTCAAGGTGGGGGCACAATTCAAGACGAAACGTCCCAATTAATAACAGTGATTGGGATTGCTTTTTTTATTTTTGCAGTATTAAGACCACCGATTGAATATTATCGTCAATATTTCGCGCAGCGTATTGCAAATACAATACTGTATGATTTACGGAAGCATATTTTTGGTCACTTGCAAAAGTTGAGTTTACGTTATTATTCGAACACAAAAACAGGAGAGATTATTTCACGTGTAATTCATGATGTAGAACAAACGAAGGACTTTGTCATTACTGGTCTTATGAATGTCTGGTTAGATACTGCAACAATTGCTATTGCCATTATTGTCATGTTTTCTATGAATATAAAATTAACATTTGTTGCGTTATTAATTTTACCTATTTATATAGTTGCGGTGAAATATTTTTTCGGGCGTCTTCGAAAATTGACGAAAGAGCGTTCACAAGCGTTAGCAACTATGCAAGGTTATTTACATGAACGTATTCAAGGAATGCAAGTGACACGTAGTTTTGCACTAGAAGAGTACGAGGGTCGGCAGTTTGAAAAAAGAAATAATGAATTTTTGACGAAAGCATTAACTCATACAAATTGGACGGCAAGGACATTTTCAGCAGTAAATACGTTAACGGATTTAGGACCGCTACTTGTAATTGGTTTTGCAGCGTATGAAGTAATTCAGGGTTCATTAACATTAGGGACTATGGTTGCTTTTGTTGGATATATGGATAGTTTATATAGTCCGCTCCGTCGCCTTGTTAATTCCTCTACAACATTAACGCAGTCTTTTGCATCGATGGATCGAGTGTTTGAACTATTAGATGAAAAATACGATATTGTTAATGTAAAAAATGCGGTACAAACGAAAAAATTAAATGGTGAAGTTATATTTGATAATGTTTCTTTTCGTTACAATTTAGATGAAAAAGAGATATTACACAATCTTTCGCTAACTATATTGCCAGGGGAGAAGGTAGCGCTTGTCGGAGCAAGTGGAGGAGGAAAGTCATCTCTTGCTAGTTTAATTCCGCGTTTCTACGATGTTTCTTCAGGCGCAGTTTATGTAGATGGGATAGATGTAAGAAAGTATGACATGAGAAATTTACGGAGTCATATTGGAATTGTATTGCAAGATAATTTATTATTTAGTGATACAATCGGGGCTAATATTTTATATGGAAATCCGAAAGCTACAGAGGAGGAAGTGATTTCAGCTGCTAAAGCTGCGCAAATTCATAATTTTATTACAGAGTTACCAGATGGTTATGATACTGTTGTTGGAGAACGTGGTGTGAAGTTATCTGGTGGACAAAGACAGCGTGTAGCAATTGCTCGAGTTTTTCTAAAGAATCCATCTTTACTTATATTAGATGAAGCAACTTCTGCTTTAGATTTAGAAAATGAACGATATATTCAAGAGGCACTTCAAACGTTAGCTGCTGATCGGACGACGATTATAATCGCACATCGATTAGCGACGATTACGCATGTTGATACGATTATTTATATTGAAGATGGCGAAATTAAAGAAACAGGTTCTCATGAAGAGTTAATGAAAAAAAGAGGATATTATTACAATTTGTATCAGCTTCAACATATAACAGAAACAGCTCCTTTAGCGTAAAAGGAGCTGTTTTTTTATCCCGCTATTTGTGGGTAGTAAGACTCCCACCTCAAAATTCGGCGAATGCGAGGAAGATAGGNNAAAGCCCGATTGGTGTGGGCGAATAATCAGTGGGAGGTGGACAAAACCCCCACTGATTAAAGTTTCACTTTATTCGTCTTCTTTTTTATCATCGATTTGGAGTTCGGTTTCTGGTTTATGGTATGTGTAGAAACTATCCACAAGTAAATCTAAATGTTCTACTTCTTCACTATAGTTAATAATTGAAGAAATAAGAGGGAAGAGGTGTAACCATATTTTATATGCTTCCTCATCATCCTTGTTTTGATAATCCATAAAGATATCAATTAATTCTTGTTTACCTATTTCAACTTCATCAAGCATTTCAACAGATTGTTGTTTTTTTGTTTTACCGATAAATTTTAATAAAACTTGTTCATGATAATGCGTCAATGAGTCAAGTTCGTTTTGAATAGATTCCTGAAACGCTTCTGGCATATAGCGTAGTTCATTTTCAGTACGATGTAATGATTTTAACGTACTTAAAGCACGGCTTGTTGTTGCTAACATTTGTCTGAATAAAACGAGCTTACGAATTTTTGTGAACCTTACTTTTTTCGTGTAGCTTCGTTCTTCTTTATACAGTAAATAATAATGGTTTAGTTTGATCATCTTTTCTTTCATACGATCGATATCAGTTTTTAACGTTGTAAAGTCAGAAGCTTGCCTGCTGTTCATTCGAATCCATTTCACAATTTCCTCCGTGTTATCAACGATACGATGGTACAGTTTTGTTTCATATTTTGGTGGCATAAATACTAAATTTACAAGCGAAGCAGCAATAATCCCGATCATAATTGTCGCAAATCGAAGTAAGGCAAAACTAAAGAAATCTTCACCTTGATATTCCATAATGGCGATAACTGTTACTAAAGCAAGTGATATTGTGTTTTCTAATCGTAATTGTAATGTAAGAGCAATTACTAATATACATGTTAATCCAATAATAAAAGGATTATGCCCAAAAGCAGTAGCAAATACGATAGCGAATACCGCACCAATTACGTTTGCTTGAATTTGCTCAAGAGCGGTTAAATACGAGCGGTATACAGACGGTTGAACAGCAAAGATAGCTGAGATTCCCGCAAATACAGGACTCGGTAATTGAAGTAAAATACAAGCAAATAAAGCTAATGTGATGGCAATACCCGTTTTTAAAATGCGAGCACCAAGTTTCATACCCTTAATTAAATCCTTTCTCTTGTCATAATGAATGTACAACATGATACTATACATTCATTACAATATGTTAGCAAGTGGTATTTTAGTGATATTAAAAAGAAATTAAGATTCATTTTTCCTAATTCTTTTTAAACATCAATTTTTAGTAAAAAAACCTGCTGAATTTCAGCAGGTTTCAAATTGTTACTATAGATTACTATGAGAAGTATACTTCGTCAATTTTTTATTGAAAATAAAAAGGTTGTATATCATTCTGTTGAAATAGATGGATCAGCCTGTTCTTTTTTGGGGATAATTTCAAAAAACTGGTGCTGTATATCATCTAATAACGGTGTTAACAAAGCGACTTCTTCGTATTGTTCATGCTCATTTAATACGCGAATGTAGTCTAATAATAATTCAGTTACATCTTGCATGCCACTTTTACTAATTGGCTGCAATGTAACATTTGCTCCTTTAGCGATTCTTCGTTTTAAGGCTTGCTTTGTTAAGCCTAAGTTTGGCTCATGACGTAAATAAACAACACCACCAGTCATACCAGCACAAATCCATGGACCAGGATCTCCTAAAACAAGTGCACGTCCATTTGTCATATATTCAAAAGCAAATCCTTTTATATTAGAATATGCCCCGATGTTTCCTTGTTCTTTTTCACGGAGCGGTTTTGTAATTCTACCTCCAATTATCATGTCTGCTCCAGAAAGGCGAATGCCAGCGCGCGCATCAGCGTTACCTTGCACGTATAGCGATCCTTTTTGCGCGCCATATCCAAATCCTTTTCCGACAGAACCGTTATAATATGTTCCATCTTTTCCTTTTGCTTTCGTTATATAAATACCACCGCCAAAGGAAGTTTTGCCGATCCCATCTTGCGCACCGCCATTTACGTGTATAAATAAGTTCTCACTATTGTAAGCACCTAATCCGTTTCCAGGAACAGAACCATTTGTATACTTTAATGTAAGTGGTTCAAGTTGAGTGTTTTCATATAGTTTACTACGAACACGATAACAAGATTCTAACCCCCCCATTACTCGTTGTTCTACGCCAACGCCTACTAATTCTTTGGAGTAAGGAGAATGAACTGTTTCCAATTGTTTTTCTTGTACAGATTCTATTGTTGTAACAGATGAGTCTTCTATCGTTTGCAGTAAATTACATAGGTCTAATAAATCTTCGCCGCGAACTTGTTCTAATAAATCGGAACGTCCGATAATTTCTTGTAAATTTGTATAACCGAGCTGCCCTGTTAAACGCTTCAGTTCTATACCAAAAGTAGTGAATAGGTTTAAGAGCCCCGCAACTGCACTTTCTAATTCTCGTGGGACGAACCGACGTAATCCATGGTCCTTTGCTTGAGCTTCAGATTCAATTTGTGTTGCAATTCCAACATGGCAAGTATCTAGATGACAACCGCGGCAAGTTGTACAGCCAATTGCAATCATTGATAGTGTACCAAATCCAATTCGGTTTGCTCCAAGAAGCATGATTTTTAAGGCGTCATTTACACTGCGAATACCACCATCTGCCCAAATTTCTACTTTATGTCTCATACCTGCTTCTAGTAGAGCGTTGTGAGCAGCTTTAACACCAATTTCTACTGGAAGACCTACATGTTGTAATGCATGAATACGTGCAGCACCTGTTCCGCCATCAAATCCGCTAATGTTAATAAAATCAGCACCAGCTTTTGCGATACCGACAGCAATTGTTCCAATGTTAGGAACGACAGGGACTTTTACGGCTACTTTTGCAAGTTGATTAGCCGTTTTAATTTCTGTAATCATTTGAGCTAAATCTTCAATTGAATAAATATCATGGTTGTTAGAAGGTGAAATTAAATCTGATCCAATTGTAGCGTTACGTGCCTCAGCAATTTTTGCGGTTACTTTGGAACCTGGTAAATGTCCGCCTTCACCAGGTTTTGCACCTTGTCCGATCTTTATTTCAATTAAGTTTGATGAATTTAGTAGTTCAGCGTTTACTCCAAACCGACCAGATGCAACTTGTTGTCCGCGTGTATTTGGGTATTTGCCAATCATATCTTTAATTTCGCCGCCTTCACCGTTCAAACTAATCATATTTAGCTGATTGGCAGCTTCTGCATATGCACGAAAGGCGATTTCATTTTGAGAACCGAATGACATGGAACTAATAATAAACGGTAGATCATGATTTTGAATGCTAATAGACACTTCTTCAGCCGGAACGACATGCTTTGTTTGTCTTGTTTGAATAAGGTGTCTGATTGTAATCGGATTATTGTCTTCTAATTCACTTAACTTGTCGCGGTAATCATCATAAGGATTTCCCTTTGCAACATCGCCAATTGCTTTCCAAATCCGCGGGAATATATGAAATGATTTTCGCATTCTAACTTTTGGATTGTTATAATCATCTGCTCGCATTTTTGCGTCTTCAGCAAGTGATTTAAGCGAAAAGGCTAAATTATTTGAACCGAAGAAGTTTGTAATTTGTAATATATTTGCGATTTCCTCATGTAATCCAATAGAGGAATAGAGTCGCCCATAACCGCGTAACTCATGAATTCCGATTGTTGAAATGACTTTCTCTAGCCCTTTATTAAGGGCAGTATACAAATTCGTAATAGGTGTTTTTGTTCCGTCGTTTACAGTTGCGAACAATAAATATGGATTAATACCATCTGCACCTAATCCGTAAAGGGTGACGATATCGTGTAAGGAACGAAGGGCACCAGAACGTATAATGAGAGAGCAGTTTCGACGTAATTTATTTTCACTTAATACTTGATGTACTTTAGCAGTAACTAAATGTGGATCAATCCATAACTGTTCATTTTGATGAGCTTTCGCGTCATCTAATAATAGTAGGGAAGCTCCATTGTTAACGGCAGTTATCGCTTCAGAACTAATTCGATTTAATGCACATTGTAAAGTTTCTGACGAACTGAACGTAGCAGAGATTGTAGCGATAGAGCTATGAGTAATGAACAGCTGTATAAGTTGTTCGTACGTAATTGTGTGTAATTCCTCTGCAATAGATTGTGCCACGCTTCCTTCTAAAATAATTGGTGAAAGCATCTCAACTACAAATGGCCGTTTCGCACCGCTTAATAAACTAGGGCGCTCTCCCAGTATAGTACGTGTAGAGAAGTGTTCAATTTCACGGTCACGGTCAATTGCTGGGTTTGTAACAACAGCTACACTTTCTTTAATAAAGTCAGCAATATTTCGTCTATCCGTATCAAGTGCGGCAAGTGGTGAGTCATGCCCAAGTGAGCGAATTGGCTCAACTCCTTTTGTTGCCATCTGTTCAAGGAGCTGAATATGCTCTCGATCCCACCCGAAAGAAACGTAGTGATTCGTTTCAACTTGAACCGAATCACATAGCCCTTGGGTTTCTTTCGTTTCAGGGATAGATAAGTTTAAATGATAATCGGTAACATCCAATCGCTTTTTAAAACGGTTATATACTTCCAGTTGGTATTTGTCGTATTCATAAAGAACAAGTTCATCTTGTTCATTCCATTTTAATCCGACTTTTTCTCCTGGAGCGAGTGGTTTTGGTTCTGCTACATATTCAGTTGGTGATACAACTCCAGGTTCAGAAGAGAAAATATAAGAGCTTTCTGTCTCTACTTTCCATACTGGTCGTAGGCCAAGAGAATCAACGCTGAAAACAGCTTCATCTTTATAACGTGAAATAATACCAGCTGGACCTTGTGCAAAGTGTCCCCATGCCTCGCGTATATAAGTGTATAAGTTTTGTAAGTTTGTTTCGTATAGTTTTATTTCATTAACAATTGGCGGAAATAATATGTCCATCGCCTCAAATAAGCTATAGTTATATTGAACGAGAAGGGTTTCTAAGGTGCGATTTAAATCTTGGGAGTCACTGCCCCTAACAGTAAGTGGTACATCAATCATTTCAGCTTGCTCGCGTAATTTTGCAATTGTGTTAATTTCACCATTATGTCCGAGAATGCTAAATGGTTGTACACGAAAAAAATTAGATAATGTATTAGTAGAATAACGGTTATGTCCTAGTGTCATAGTTGAAGCGATAAGCGGGTGTTGTAAATCATTGTAATAGGCAACAAGTGTATCGCCAGCACCTAAAACTTTATATACAACATGATCACGACTTAATGAAGCGACGTGAATGGCTTCGTTTTCCTCTATTTTTATCGTTATTGAAAATAATGTTTGCTCAATATTTGTAACTTCATTTTCAGCGATAAGGGCAACTTGCCAAAATAAAGGCTCTTCCTGTTTACCAAGTGGACCGAGTGCATCAGAATTTATTACATCATCACTTTCGAAAATAATAGTAAAGTTTTCTTTGTTTAATTGTGTACGAATATAATTTTTTAAAACAGTAATATTTTCTTTTTTGTTTAGAAAAAAATGTCCAACGATAAAGTGGGGATGATCCACAATCGTTGGATTATATCCGCTACTTTTTAGTTTTTCGTTCCAAAGTGCTTTTGGTACATCAATATGGATTCCGATACCATCACCTTCACCATTAATGAAACCAGCTCTATGATTCATTTTGACGAGCGATTGTATGCAAAGGTCGATGTTTTCTTTCGTGGGAATTTTTCGTTTTTCCATAATGGAAACGATTCCACACGCATCATGTTCTGCATTTTTATAATCCTGAAATAAAGACGGTGTCCATGTATTTTTTTTATTGAGCATCCGTCAATCCCTCCTTTTGTAAAGTTTGAATAATCTTACTATTTAAGGCATAAATTACCTTATACATAGAGATAGTAACGCTATAAAAGAATATAAAACAGATAATTATGAATAATTATACTATTAATGTGGGATTTATGAAATAGAAAAAAAGAAAAAAGAAAGATGAGCTTCCTTTTTTCCTTTTAATGATGGGATTATTTATTGTTTGCTAAAGCAGCAAATGCTCTGCCGACAGCTTCAATTGTATATTCAATATCTTCTTTTGTATGTTCTGTCGTTAAGAACCACGCTTCATATTTAGAAGGTGCTAAATTAATTCCTTCTTGAAGCATAAGCTTGAAGAATTTACCGAACGTTTCGCCATCTGTATTTTGGGCTGCATCGTAATCTTCAATTATATTTGTTGTAAAGTATACAGTTAAGGCACCTTTTAGGCGATTTACTGTAATATCGATACTATGTTTTGCAGCTTGTTCTAACATTCCTTTTTCAAGCATTGCACCAAGTTCATCTAATTTTTCGTATACGCCTTCTTGCTGAAGAACTTCTAGACAAGCGATACCTGATGCCATAGAAGCAGGGTTTCCTGCCATTGTACCAGCTTGGTATGCAGGGCCGAGTGGCGCAACTTGTTCCATAATTTCTTTTTTGCCACCGTAAGCGCCAATTGGTAGGCCGCCACCGATTACTTTACCAAGTGCAGTTAAATCGGGTGTTACGTTAAGTAAGTCTTGAGCACCACCGTACATAAAGCGGAAAGCAGTAATAACTTCATCATAAATTACTAGCGCGCCAGCTTCGTGAACAAGTTCATTTACTTTTTCAAGGAAGCCTGGTTTCGGTTCTACAATACCGAAGTTTCCAACAATCGGTTCTACAAGGATAGCTGCTACTTCATGCCCCCATTTATTTAATGCCTCTTTTAAAGTTTCTACATTATTAAATGGAACGGTAATAACTTCTTGTGCGATACTTTGTGGCACACCAGCTGAATCAGGAGTTCCAAGAGTAGAAGGGCCAGATCCAGCTGCTACAAGTACTAAATCAGAATGACCGTGGTAACAACCAGCAAACTTCATAATTTTTGTGCGGCCTGTGTAAGCACGAGCAACACGAATTGTTGTCATAACTGCTTCTGTACCAGAGTTTACAAAACGAACTTTATCTAATGTAGGCATTGCTTCTTTTAACATTTTTGCGAATTTTACTTCTAGTGCTGTGGGCGTTCCGTATAGTACCCCGTTTTCAGCTGCTGTTGTAATCGCTTTTGTTATGTGCGGATGAGCATGCCCAGTAATGATAGGACCATATGCAGCTAAATAATCGATATATTTATTTCCGTCTACATCCCAGAAATAAGCACCTTTACCACGTTCCATAGCAACAGGAGCGCCACCGCCAACTGCTTTAAAAGAGCGAGAAGGACTATTAACTCCGCCAACGATATGCTCTAAAGCTTCTTTATGTAATGCTTCTGACTTTGTGAATTTCACTACCATTCATCTCCTTACAAAAATCTATGTATTATTTTAACATGTTTTTCGAAAAGACGTATTGTTTGTGGTAGAGAAGTCAGTTAGGTAAACTATTCGTTGTGACATTTAGAAAGGAGGTCCGATTATGAAATCGGTAATTGAGGTACAAGGGTTACGTAAAGAGTTTACAGCCTATTCAAGTCGTCCGGGATTAAAGGGTGCATTTCGCGATTTATTAAATCGTAATTATAAAATAGTGCCAGCAGTGAATGATGTGTCTTTTACTGTGAAACAAGGTGAAATGGTTGGTTATATTGGTGAAAATGGTGCTGGTAAATCAACAACCATTAAAATGCTTACAGGAATTTTAACTCCGACATCAGGAGAAATTGTAGTAAACGGAATGAATCCACATAAACAGAGAGAAGAATTTGTAAGAACAATAGGTGTTGTTTTTGGTCAGCGCTCTCAGCTTTGGTGGGATATTGCTGTACAAGAATCGTTTCGTTTATTAAAAAAAGTGTACGGTGTATCAGACGCTCAATATAAAGAGCATATGGAGCACGTAATCGAAACGTTAGATATTGGTCCTTTATTAGATAAGCCGGTCCGAAAGCTATCTCTTGGACAAAGAATGCGTTGTGAATTAGCGGCAGCATTGATTCACAACCCACCGTTATTATTTTTAGATGAGCCAACAATTGGATTAGATGTTCTTGTGAAATTGAAAATACGTGAATTTTTAAAAGAGATGAATGAACGTTATAAAACTACAATTTTATTAACAACACATGATATTACTGATATTGAAGCTTTATGTGAGCGCGTTATCATGCTTGATAAAGGAAATATTATGTATGACGGTTCTTTAAATAACCTTCGCACGCAATGGGGAGCAGAGAAGGAAATACATTTTCAGTTCGTTTCTCCTGTTTCTTATGAGGCATTAGCAATGGTTATGCCAGACACTAATGTAATTTGGTCTAAGGCTAAAGAAGAAAACGCATGGGTTGCCAAGATACCGAATGAAGAAATTATTATTTCAATGCTCATTTCTAAAGTAGTACAGGCTTTCCAAATTAAAGATTTAAAAATTAATGAAGTGTCTACAGAAGAAATTATTCGTAACATTTATGAAGAAGGTATTATGCATGGGTAAGTATATTGAAATGATTCGCATTCGTTTTTTAATGATGCTTGCATACCGTACCAACTATTATAGTGGGATTTTAATTTATACAATTAATATCGGTGCGTATTATTTCTTATGGCGAGCGATTTATAGCGGAAAAGAGAATATTGAAAGTTTATCTATTTCGCAAATGACTACGTATATCGCAATTGCGTGGATGGCACGTGCTTTTTATTTTAATAATATAGATAGGGAAATTGCGATGGAGATTCAAGAAGGGCGTGTGGCTGTAGAACTGATTCGTCCATATAACTATTTAGGAATGAAAGTTATGCAAGGTCTTGGTGAAGGGATATTTCGTTTTGCCTTCTTTTCAATTCCAGGTATGGTTATCGTTACATTATTATTTTCATTACAAATTACAACGAATTTTCAAACGTGGTTATATTTCTTCTTATCTTTAATATTTAGTTTTATTATTAATACACAAATTAATTTAATGACGGGAATGCTGACATTCTTCTTATTTAATAATAGTGGAATTATGTATGCCAAGCGTGTTGTAATTGATTTGTTTTCGGGTCTATTATTACCGATTAGCTTTTATCCGTTATGGGCCCAAAAAG
This sequence comes from Bacillus cereus, assembly GCA_002578045.1. GTDB lineage: Bacteria > Bacillota > Bacilli > Bacillales > Bacillaceae_G > Bacillus_A > Bacillus_A cereus_AK. The sequence goes on along the minus strand of NUMR01000063.1, from coordinate 4,102 downwards.
CAATGATGTTTTTACCGTTTCAGGCTATTAGTTATATTCCGAGTATGATTTTTTCAGAAGGTATACAGGGAAGTAATTTGTATGAAGCATTATTATTTCAAGTAATTTGGGCAAGTGTACTTATTATTCCAATTGTACTTATGTGGAGAACGGCGAGAAAACGTCTAATTGTACAAGGGGGATGATGAGATGATATATATAAAATTATTTTTACAATATGCAAGCCAATATATAAAAACGAAATTGGAGTATCGGGGCGATTTTATAGTCGGATTACTTTCTGATTTATCACTACAAGCTGTTAATTTAATCTTTATTCTCGTTGTGTTTGGGCATACACAAGCACTAAAAGGATGGAGCCGAGAAGAAGTAATCTTTATTTATGGTTTCTTTTTAGTACCGTTTGCCATTTTTTCAGCCTTATTTAACATATGGGACTTCCATGATCGTTACATTATTAAAGGAGAAATGGATCGTGTATTAACGAGACCAATTCATAGTTTATTTCAAATTATATTAGAAAGAATGGAACTTGAATCTTTAATTGGAGTCATTACAGGAATAATTGTAATGGGGTATGCAACTGAGGAGTTACAACTATCTTTTTACTGGTATGATTTCTTCTTATTTTTACTGATGGTAGGGGGCGGAGCACTTGTATACGGCGGGATATTTGTTACACTTGCGAGCTTTGGATTTTGGTCGGATGCAAAAAGTTCCATTATGCCGCTTATGTATAACATAGGTAATTATGGCCGCTACCCTGTTAACATTTATAACCGCGTGATTCGCTTCATTTTAACGTTTGTCTTACCATTTGCGTTTGTTGGAGTATATCCAGCAGCATACTTTTTAAGAAAAACAGAGTGGAATAGCTATGCATTCGCAACACCGATTGTTGGTATTATTTGTTTTACTGTAGCCATTACTCTGTGGAATCAAGGAATAAAGCGATATCGTGGTGCGGGAAATTAATTATAGGAGCTTGTTCGTTTCTAAGGGATAAATTAGCCGTCTATCTCATACATATAAAATGAGGTGGAGGACATGTTATGGGGATTTATTCTATTAATTGCAGCAATCGCTATTTTGAGAAGTGTCCAATTGTTATGGAGTTCATATTCAGATTCAACGCGTCTCTTTTCGCTGTATAATTTAGCCTCATTATTTTTGATTTATACAACAGTACTGATTGCGTTTGGATTAAGTTATGTTGTATTAGAAGAAATGGGTTTTACAGTTTTGAAAGAAGATGATGAAAGGTTGACTGCTCATTCTTTTCAGCTTGTTGAAATTTGTTTATATTTTAGCGCAGTCACTTTATTGTCCGTTGGATATGGTGATATAGCTCCAATTGGAATCGGAAGATGGATTGCAATTGGAGAAGCGCTAATTGGATATACACTGCCGTTTGCTTTTGTGATGAGGTCTGTAATAGACAATGAAAAATAAGGCAGCATTTGTTATAGTAAAGAAAAAGAGAAGGAGTGATAACAATGATTACAGTAGGAGAAATGGCACCGGAATTCACACTAGAGGGAAGTAACGGGGAACAAGTTCGCTTAGCTGACTTTCGCGGGAAAAATGTAGTTCTCTATTTTTATCCGAAAGATATGACTCCAGGGTGTACAACTGAAGCATGTGATTTTCGTGATGCTTATGGATTATTTCAAGAGAAGGACACGGTTATCCTTGGGGTAAGCCCTGATTCAGCAAATAGACATTTGAAATTCATTGAGAAGCATGAACTTCCATTTGTACTTTTAGTAGACGAAGATCATAAAGTAGCAGAGTTATACGATGTTTGGAAGTTGAAAAAGAACTTTGGGAAAGAGTATATGGGAATCGAACGTTCTACATTCCTTATTAATAAAGACGGTGAACTTGTAAAAGAGTGGCGTAAAGTGAAAGTGAAAGGACATATTGAGGATGTTCTTTCTTATATAAAGTAAATCTATAATGGAGATAAAATATATAGAGGTAAGGCAAGTGTCTATACATATTTTACCGTCTTACATAAAGTGAAAGTGTAGGGCATACCTCCTCAGATGATAGTATTCCAAGTGCGATTATGTCGCACTTTTTTCTATGTAAAAATGCATAGAAAATGGGGAAAGATACATAAGAATAAGGTTGTATATATAAAAATAAACTACATAGTTATAGTAGAAATATTGACGATTTATAAGAAAAGGGGTACACTCTTTATAAGAATTATAAAATAATAATCCGTATAGAATCGGGGTGCATGACGGTGGTCAAAGAAGAATTAAAAGAAGCGCTAGAAATGCTGAAAAATACGGGTGTACGCATTACTCCACAGCGTCATGCTATTTTAGAGTACCTTGTGGAATCTATGGCACACCCAACAGCGGATGACATTTATAAAGCATTAGAAGGTAAGTTTCCAAATATGAGTGTTGCAACTGTCTATAATAACTTACGTGTGTTTAAAGAGGTTGGACTTGTAAAGGAATTAACTTATGGAGACGCTTCAAGTAGGTTTGATTATGTTACAAGTCAACATTATCATGTGATTTGCGAAAAATGTGGTAAGATTGTTGATTTTCCTTATGGAGGCTTGGAAAAGCTTGAAGAGGAAGCTGCGAAAACGACAGGCTTCGTTATTAATAGTCATCGCTTAGAAATTTATGGCGTTTGTCCAGAGTGTCATAAGGCGTAATATATAAATAAAGAAAGAGGNNCCTCTTTCTTTATTTATATAAGAACATCATCACATTCAGGTGAATTTACAATGTTAAGTGAAAAAGTTAAGTTAGTAAGAGGATGACATAAAACTATGTCGAATGAATTTTATTTGAGTGAAAATAAAGTCTTGGAGGATATGTTTTGAAGGAATATGTGATTAAAAATAAGATTCCATCATTGGAAGAATACAAATATTTGTGTGATTCTGTAGGGTGGACGGATTATATGAATTTTGAAGTGGCGGAAAAATCACTTCAAAATTCTATTTACTGCATAACTGTCAATGATAATAATCGAATTGTCGGTATGGGGAGAATTATTGGTGATGGGGCTATCTATTTTTATATTCAAGATATAGTGGTTCACCCAGATTATCAAAAGAATGGTATTGGAAAGAAAATAATGAATACTTTAGTGGAATACTTAAATCAAAATGCACCAGATAAAGCATTTATTGGTTTATTTGCATCACCAGGTAAAACATCATTCTATGAAAAATATGATTTTAAAGATTACTCGCCCAACATGACAGGGATGTTTACTGTAATATCGAAAAAATAGACATAATGACATTTGGGAGAAGATAGTAATCAAAACAAGGCGATTTCTTAACAAAGAAATCGCCTTGTTTAACGACTTAAGTATTCACGTTCCTCACTATACTTCTATATACCTATGACTTATAGCTCTTTTTATTATATTTTTCATCAAATTCTTTTCCTTCTAGATTTCGATCAAGTGTTAAAGGTTGATTACAATGCATGCATGCGTCCACACGACCGAGCATTTTGGTTGGCTTATCACAGCTTGGACAAATAATTTGGATAGTTTTTGTAGATAACATACCAATCCAAAAGTAAACGACAGTACTAGCAATAACAGCTAAAAAGCCAACCATCATAAATGTTGTCATAATAATAATGTTTTCACGGAAAAAGACTCCTAAGTATGCAATGAAGAGGCCGATAAATACTAAACTTAATGCAAAGGTCCGAATTTTATTGATCTTATTTGAATACTTAATTCTCATTCTCACCACGCTCCTATAACAATAATATAACATAAAATTTAGAATTTTCACTCTCGTGTAAATTGATAAATGGATAGGAGATATGAAGAATGCATGGGAGTTATAATGTATTTTAAAGCGTTTTTTTTGTTTTTAACGGGATGTGAAATTTTTTATAAAAAGTATTGACCATATATATACTGCGTGATATATTAATAAACGTCGCTGATGCGGAAGCGCAGAAAACGACAAAAAGAAATTTTAAAAACTTAGTTGACATTGAAAAATGAAGATGTTAATATAAGGAAGTCGCAAATGAGCGACCAAGTAGGTCTTTGAAAACTGAACGGAAACAAACAACGTGAAACGTCAATTTTTATTTTA